>NZ_JAYGHM010000071.1:38808-41025 GCF_034931125.1 Rivularia sp. UHCC 0363
GCTCGCACTACAAATAATTTCATAATTCCCCATTACCCATTACCAATTACCAATTACCCATTACCCATTACCCATAAGCATTTCAGAACTTTTTCAAAAAAAACTTTGGCATTTCCGAAAGCTTGTGATACTATTAGTAATCGTGAGACGACATGGGTCGATGTCCGAGTGGTTAATGGAGGCGGACTGTAAATCCGCTGGCTTCGCCTACGCTGGTTCAAATCCAGCTCGGCCCATCTCACTTCTAGATTTTGGATTTGCTTGATAATAGTCCAAAGTCTAGAATCAAAGCTTTTTTTGCCGATGTAGCTCAGTGGTAGAGCACACCCTTGGTAAGGGTGAGGTCACGAGTTCGACTCTCGTCATCGGCTTTTTGAGATTTTGGATTGTCTTCTAAAATTATGCTATTAAGGTTTCAAGTAGCATAGTTCAATTTTAAGAAGTAAAAAAGGCGATCGCGCTTACGGAAGGCAAATCCGTTATTTTCCTCTGGTTAGATAGATTTATCAATTGGTAATAATAAGTAAGCTGACGAATCAAGGTTCAGGTGTTGCTAAAATCATTATAAATACTACCATCAGGCATTGTCGCTCCTTCTAAATATGTATCATTTAAATCAACACCACTGATATTCGCATTTAGAAGGTCAGCATACTTAAAATCAGCAAATTTCATTTTAGAACAACTCAAGTTCGCATCCTTAAGATTACCGTTTCTCAAATTTACATTCGTGAGGTCAGCATTACTTAAATTAGTACCACTTAAATTACAACCGCCCAAGTTACAATCTCTCAAATTGGCAGCGACTAGGGAGATGTTACTAAGTTTAGCAAGGGTAAGATCGGTTAAACTTAAATTTGCACGGTCGAGTTTAGTGTTACTGAAGTTAGTTTTTCTCAAATCAGCATGGTTAAGATTAGCGTTGCTCAGGTCTATTTTATTAAGGTTGGCATTACTCAAGTTGGCACTATTAAGATCGGCACTAATGAGGCAACTTGCTTCTAGTTTAACACCATTGAGATTAGCATTAATTAGCTTGGCTTCACGTAAGTCTACCCATCTTAATTCTGCTTTACTCAGGCAAGCTAAATTTGTTTCAAGGAAGAGACCCTTCCACTGCACCAGGAAGATACCCAGGTGACAGGAAAATTAAGGCTGACGATAAATTGACTATTCAAATCCATCAACTTAATTTACATATAGAAACTAAAGAACGAGAAATTGAAAATGTTCCAGTAATTGCTATATGGGTTCCAAAAAAAATGGAACATGATTGGGTCATCCAAAATCAAGGTGGTGTTCTATAAAAGTACTTGTTATTCGATAAATATTTTGGTTTTCGTACCTTGAATACCACTTACTACAACGGCTGTGTTTTTTTGCAACAAGGTAGCTCCCCAGTCTACAATTCTTCGATAATTGAATATTGTGAATGAAGTAAACCAATTAGCAACTTTTACCTGTATTATTTTAGCCAAAGATTTTAGTAAAAGCTGTGAGCCTTATTCTTCAAGTTCCCACCGTTAACGATAATTTAAAAGACTTCGAGCGGCTTTTCCAGTTATGGCAAAAAGTTGAAACCGAAGCAACAGAAATAATATTTGACTTTTCTCAGTGCTGGTTTTTACGACCAAATGCTGTTGCTTTTTTGGGTGGTTTAATCCGCTTGATTCAAATTAAAGGCGGAAATATTAAATTTAGATGGAATACTCTTCATAAGAACGTTAGAAGAAATTTAGAACAGAATGGTTTTATGTATGTATTTGGGAATGATAAAGAACCTTGGCAAGGTAACTCAATTCCTTATAGAGAAGATCCATATCAAGACAAAGATAGTTTAGTTGACTATCTAACAGAACAATGGTTAGGTAGAGACTGGGTTCATATAGGTCAGATTTTACAAAGTGTTATTGTAGGAACAACGCTCGAAATTTATGCTAATGCCTTTGAACATGGGCAAACAGAGATTGGCGTATTTAGCTGCGGACAACACTATCCCAATTTAAGCGAACTGAAACTAACGGTAGTTGATTTTGGAGTGGGAATTCCTCATAATGTACGTAATTTCCAAAAAAATCCTAATTTATCCGCAGACAAAGCATTAAAATGGGCTTTTCAACCAGGAACGACAACTAGACGCGGTAGTATAACAGGTGGCATTGGTCTTGATTGTTTAAAAAGGTTTGTTCAAATAAATAAAGGAAAACTTGAAATTTT
>NZ_JAYGHM010000072.1:0-8167 GCF_034931125.1 Rivularia sp. UHCC 0363
AACGACCTAAAAGCTACCAGCGACCTAAAAGCTACCATCGATAAAAGCTACCAACGACCTAAAAGCTACCAACGACCTAAAAGCTACCAGCGACCTAAAAGCTACCATCGATAAAAGCTACCAGCGACCTAAAAGCTACCAGCGACCTAAAAGCTACCATCGATAAAAGCTACCATCGATAAAAGCTACCAGCGACCTAAAAGCTACCAGCGAGCGAGACGCTTGCGCTTCGCGCACACTACCCTTCGGGCAAACTTCGTTAACGTGAATCTGCGCTTACGCACACGCACTACCCAAACCTGTCAAAAATTAATGAAAAAGACTACTAGTCAACCAAAAAGCGCTATAGTCTTTCCATGTGAAAATTAAAATCCTCACCACAAACCTGGTTAGTCGAGTAGTAGGCTATTAGTAAACAAAACCTTTCTAACATTAGAAAGGCAAGCATTTACAAAATATTTGATTCAAAACTTAATAAACTGGGGCGCTAGGATTCGAACCTAGGAATGGCGAGACCAAAACCCGCTGCCTTACCACTTGGCGACGCCCCATCAGCTTTACTCTAGTGAGTATAGCAATAGGGTATGGCAGTGTCAAGTAGTTTTAAATTGAATTTTCAAAAAACATACCATATATTGCGTGATCGGATTTGCTCAAAAATCTGAAAAACTTTCTTGCGATTAACGTCGAGTGGTTAGATTGCGATCGCCTTCCTGCTACAAGCATAAAAAATATGCATTTTATTTCTTGAATACGAATTAATCTTGTTATTATATTGGGATTGCTTTGACTAAAAATCGAGTCGAAGTAAATTGACAAGCATATTTTATTTAAGAAACTGTAAATTTATTTTATTCAATTATCTTATGTCTTTTAGCAGGTCAAGTATCAACCCTAGTGTATTTTTTTTGTATTTAACGAACCTAGTATTAAAAACACTAAAGCAAAAAAAACATAACACCCATGATTTTACTGAATGCGTTCGTGGAAGTGACTACGTACTTGAGATTGCAGAAGACCCAATGAAAGCTTATATGACCGCACAAAGTAAAGATGTGAAATGTGACGATTATATTATTTTACAAATCGGTTCCGCATCTTGTCGATACCAAGTAGAGCAAATTGATTATTATGCAAACCCATCAGATATGTGGATGGCTTTAATTAAAAAAGTATCAAATGATTAACTGATTGCATCTTTAAATGGAGCGAATCATGTACCCCTATCTGCCAAAGAATATCTGTATACCAGGTTAATTAAAGCTTAAACATTAGGACACGAAATAAACTGCCTATTAAAAGTTAGATTGCTTATATTACAATATAACAGTACTTTCGGCAAAGCTGCCTTCTAATGCTGGTATTACAAGTATTTTGTTGAATGTAACAAAATTTTCATTTACACTAGCTTTACATATATGTAAATTAGATAAATTATTTGGAACTTAGTTCGCAATACTTACGTATATCTTCTAGTATGAGATTTAGTTATCGATTTAGCTATACAGGGCTGACGACAGTATACATCTACCGCTATATGACTTGCGATCGACGCGAAGCGCTTTGATTGCAGTTTCAAGATAAATAATTTGAGTCAAATACGCGCATCTCTCAACGTAATTTTATTTATTAGCTAGCAGTTATCAGCCAGAGAACTGAATCATAACTGTAAGCATTTAATAGTAGTTATCAATGCAAAAAAAACATCAGGGAATATTTTTGACATTTGTCTTATAATATACTTGAAAATACTAGTAGTAACACTTATATTTGCAGAGTCTAAACAATGACCGAGGACAAAACTAGTAGATTATTAGAAAGGAAACTTCCCACAATGATATCTTCAACAACAGATTCCACAATTTCGGAAAAATCAATCGTAGTATCTGTAAAAAATCAAATTTCTTCCGACCTTGGTGGTGAAGCGGTGATTTTGAATATGAACACCGGAATTTACCACGGTTTGAATGAAGTAGGTGCTTTTGTATGGAACTTAATTGAGCAACCGCAAGTCGTAACAGATATTCAACAAAGACTTTTACAAGAGTACGAAATTGAATCTCCAGTTTGTAGTAACGATTTGATTACATTGCTTAAAGATTTACAGGATGTAGGATTAATTGAAGTCAAGAATCAAACGATTGCGTAATTATTTTGACTTTTCGATTGTTTGTTATTAACTTCCGTATCATACTTTCAGTTATCAGTTTAGCTTCGTGGATTCTACCGTTTCGAGTTTTATTAAAAACAATTAAAAATATACTCAAACTGTCTTTCGACCACATATATTAAACTAAATTTCTGTCAGTATTATCCCAGCAATGAATGTCGCTACTTAGTAAACACCTTGAGAAACAAAGTATCTCTGTGTTGATAAGTCCTTGTGCCGATCTTCCCAAAGTTATCCCGAACTTGTAGGTATTATTTATTCCTCAGCTAGAAAAGGCTTGTAATAAGTTATCTTGCAAACCTTTAACGATTTATTTCTACCACTTCTCGAAGGAATCAGATTATGAGCGGTATCATAGGTGCTTGCTACCTGGACGGTCGTCCGGTGGAACAACAATTAGCGCAAATGGTTGACACATTAGCGCATCGGGGACCTGATGGTGCAGACATCTGGATAGATGGTTCTGTAGGTTTAGGACACCGGATGTTGTGGACTACTCCGGAGTCTTTAATAGAAAAACTGCCTTTAGTTAATCGTGCTGGCGATATAGTCATTACTTCAGATTGTCGCATAGATAATCGCGAAGAGTTGATTGCTGCACTACAGTTAAATGACCGTTCCTGCGAGCAAGTTACAGATAGCGAGTTAATACTGAGAGCTTACGAGAAATGGGATGAAGAATGTGCGGAGCATTTGTTAGGTGATTTTGCTTTTGCGATTTGGGATAAGCGAAAGCAGAGATTATTTTGCGCTAGAGACCACATGGGGGTAAAGCCTTTTTATTACTATCATCAGCCGGGTAAGCTGTTTGCTTTTGGTAGTGAGATTAAAGCTTTGTTGTGTTTGGAAGAGGTTCCACGTCGGTTGAATGAAGTTAGAATTGCTGATTACTTGAACTTGATGCTCGAAGATAAAGTCATCACAAGTTATCAGGATATTCTGCGACTTCCCCCAGCCCATAGTATGGTGGTGAATCTTCAAGAAATTCAAACTAAGTGTTACTGGTCGCTCGACCCAAATCGCGGGATTAAGTTAGATTCAGACGCTGCTTATGCTGAGGAATTTCGGAGAATCTTTACGGAAGCTGTACGTTGTCGGTTACGGAGTGCTTTTCCTATTGCTTCCCAGTTGAGTGGTGGTTTAGACTCCTCTGCTGTCACCTGTGTAGCGAGAGATATACTTACTACTAAAGACATAAATCAAACAAAATTACATACAATCTCTACTATTTTTGATAAAATAATTCAGTGTGACGAGCGTCCCTTCATAAATGCGGTTTTAGAACAAGGTGGACTAATCCCTCATTACATCCACGGAGATGAGGTTGGACCATTATCTAGTCTAGAAGAGGTTTTTAAATATGAAGATGAAGGCTTTTTAGGCCCAAGTCATTTTTATCCTTGGATATCAAACCGCGCTGCAAATAAATTAGGAATGCGGATTGTTTTAGACGGTTTGGATGGAGACACTACAGTTTGTCACGGTACATCGAGAATTACAGAATTAGCGCGTCAAGGTGACTGGAAAACCTGTATAAATGAAGTTAAAGCATTTTCACCACACTTTGATGTATCACCATATGCTGCATTTCAGAATTATGCATTGCCATATTTAAAAGAGTTTGCAACTAATTTCCGTTGGTTCGGATTTTTTCAAGGAGTGCAGCTAATCCATAAACATTTTGGTACTTCTCGGAAGAATTTAATCCTAAATCATGGAATTAAGCCGAGTTTAAAGCAAATACAGCAATTTTGGCAGCGTAAAAATCAAAAACTTACAAATACTTCTGTTTCACATAATCCTCTTGTTAAAAGTAGCTTTGCAAAACATATTAGTTTAGATGAGCGAATTCAAAGGTTAGATGTGTCGAATGACCAACCTCTGACAACAAGAGAGCAACATTGGCTATCTTTGACTCAAGGTGTCTTGTCTTATGTCTTAGAACGAAGCGATTATTGTGCGGCAAACTTTTGCTTAGAAGTCCGTCATCCGTTTATGGATAAGCGTTTAATTGAGTTTTGTTTAGCATTACCTGCCGAACAGAAATTATCTAACGGATTTGGACGAATGGTAATGCGTCGTGCATTAGATGGAATCTTACCAGAAAAAGTGCAGTGGCGCGGAGGTAAAGCTGATTTATCACCCAACTTTGATGACGGATTTTTAAATCGCGATCGCGCTCTACTTGACGAGGTAATGTCCAATCAAATTAAGCATCTGGAAAAGTATATTGATTCAGACTTTTTGCAAGCAGCTTATCAACGAATGAGATCGGACAAGGAAGTTAGAGACGAAGATATTACACCCGCTTGGCAGGCTGTTATGTTAGCTCTGTGGTTCGATAGCAAAAAAGTAACACCGTAAGTCTAATAGTCTAAACAGGTTATAAGTTGAAATAAATATTGCAGTATTTACTCCAAGTTAAACCGTAAGCCCAATGACAGGGTACTACCTACAAGAACAACATCGATTAACGCCGTAACTACAATAGCCTTGGCAGGTTAGAAGTTGAAATAAATATTGCAGTATTTATTCCAAGTTAAACCGTAAGCCCAATGACAGGGTGCTACCTACAAGAACAACATCGATTAACTACTACATCAATTAAACCTAAAATCAGGAGATTCAATCATGAAAAGAACTTACACCGCTCCCAAGCTAACCTCTTTCGGTAACGTTACCGAGATTACACAAGTAAATGGAACCAGCAAAAGGGGAGATTTTGCATATTTAAATGGTGAGGTCCTTTCTGATGGTGACGATTTCGGTTCTTTCGACATATGTATCGGGTCAAAGCCTCCAGGTGCTAAGTGCGATCCTAGAATCTAATTTTACAAGCTTTCATCATTGAATTAAGGCTGTAGAACACCCCAAATAGTTAGACTGACACAATTATAATACCAGATTTATGGTTTATATTTGTGCCAATCTCACTACACCTATTCAGAGAAAATAACACTTTTTCTTTGACTTAAAAACATATAGTTTGTTGAGAAAAATTTCTTAACAAACTGTATTTATTTATCTTTTTCTAATATATTTACATTACTATGAAATCCTATAACATTTATGAATTATGTATTACATCAGAATTAAGTTTTCCTGAACTCAGTGAAATTGAAGGTACACCCGATGTTAACATTAGGTTTGGAAAAGTTAATCATCCAATTGCAACACCACCAGAAAACAATAAAATTGTTGTGGGAGAATTACCTGAGATTGGCAAATTTTTAATTCGTGATGGCAAAGAAATTATTATCGAGCCAGTAACAGGTTTAGACGATTCCTTACTTCGCACTGTTATCTTAGGACCCGTATTATGCGTATTGCTGCGACAAAGAGGTTTATTGGTTCTTCATGCCAGTTGTATCAATATCAATCATAAAGGTGTAGCATTTATGGGTGGTTCAGGTTGGGGAAAATCTACCTTAGCAACTGCTTTCCATACTCAAGGCTACGATGTTTTAACAGACGATGTATTGCCCATAAAAATTGAAAAAAATCAAGCAGTAGTTTTTCCTAGTTATCCTCAATTCAAACTTTGTCCCGATGCTGCAACTTCTTTAGGACAGGATACTCAAAACTTACTTCCTGTATCTAAAAATTCATTTAAAGTAGCTTATAAGCTGCAAAAAGGTTTTCAAAAAAATCCGATTCCATTGCAGCAGATTTATGTATTGGATAAAGGAAACGAACATAAAATTAGCAAACTCCAGCCACAAGAAACTTTTGTTGAACTGATGCGTCATACTCGTGCGATGAAATCAGTCACCGAACAAGATTTTTTTGCAGAACATTTTCGTCTATGTAGCGAACTGATTAAGAATGTCAGCTTTTCTCGCTTCACTCGCAAACCTTCCTTAGCTGATTTACCATTATTAATTAATTTGATAGAAGAAGACCTTGCTTGCTTGACATTGCAATAAGTAAGTCGGCACACAAAAAACCTGAAATGATTGGGATTGCTTCCTCGTGCCTCGTCGCAATGACAAAACACGATTATATTTATTCACGCCGACTTACTTAGCTGTTGTCAAATGTATCAATTAAAAGCTGCTTTCCCGAAGATTTTTCAGTAAACTTAGATAAAATTTTTCTGTATCAATAAAAACCATTCCAACTATGCAAGCAGGCAAATTAAAAGAAAAATTGAAAAGTACGCAGCGCTTATTGCCTGCTTTGCGACTGGTTTGGCAAAGTAGTCCCCGTTGGACGATCGCTCGCGTAATCATCCTTGTTGTTCAAGGTATTCTGCCGGTAGTCTCAATCTATCTGGGCAAATTAATTCTAGATACGGTAGCTGCGAGTCTCACCACTGCCGATAAAACCGCAGCTTTTAATAATGTGATATTTTTCGTTATCTTAGCAGCAGCAGTCACTTTAGTTACTAACCTGGCTAACTCCCTCGGACAATTAGTTACTAGCGCTCATTCCCAGCGAGTCACCGACTATATGCAGGGGATTATCCAAGCCAAATCAATCGCTGCCGATTTGGAGTACTACGAAAATCCGCTGTACTACGATGTATTGCAAAGAGCGCAACAAGAAGCACCATACCGACCTCCGCAAATCTTAAATCGTTTGGCAGATGTTGGTCAAAATGCGATTTCTTTGACTGGAATGATTGCTTTGCTGCTGTCACTGCACTGGGGAATACCCGGTGTGCTTTTTGTGGCATCGCTTCCGGCTATGTTAGTGCGGGTGAAATACTCCCGGATTATGTATAGTTGGCAGCGGAAAGTTACACCAATGGAACGTCAAGCAGGCTATATCGGCTATATGCTGACCGTAGACCAGTTTGCTAAAGAAATTCGCCTATTTAATTTAGGTCATCACTTCAGTCAGTGGTATCTTCGCATCCGCCGACAGATATATAAAGAAAGTCTGGCGATTTTGACCGGACGCTCTTTAGCTAACTTTACTGTAGAGGCGATCGCCGGTATTTTAATTTTTGTTATTTATTCCTACGTTATTTATCAAACCATTAATGGTGTGCTGCAACTAGGGGATTTGGTTCTCTACTATCAAGCGTTGCAGCGGGGACAGGGCAATATTAAGGGCTTATTGAACAGTTTATCCGCGCTTTATGAAGATAACTTGTTTCTTGCCAATCTCTACGAATTCCTGGACATTCAACCCAAGTTAATCGACCCTCCGAACCC
The DNA here is from genome assembly GCF_034931125.1 of Rivularia sp. UHCC 0363. Classification (NCBI taxonomy): domain Bacteria; kingdom Bacillati; phylum Cyanobacteriota; class Cyanophyceae; order Nostocales; family Rivulariaceae; genus Rivularia; species Rivularia sp. UHCC 0363. Next base: position 7,333 of record NZ_JAYGHM010000072.1, read on the forward strand.
CAAACCGATTCCTCATCCGATGAAAACTGGGATTGAGTTTAAAGATGTCGGTTTTCAGTACTCTACAACTACCCGTAAGGCACTGAAAAATATTAACATGACGATAAAACCGGGGGAAGTAGTAGCTTTAGTCGGGGAAAATGGTTCTGGTAAAACCACTTTAATTAAACTTTTATGCAGACTGTATGACCCCACATCTGGCAGAATTACCATCGATGGGATAGATTTAAGTCAATTTAGAACAGAAGAATTACGCCGTCAAATCAGCGTGATTTTTCAAGACTATGCAAAGTATCATTTTACCGCGCAAGAAAATATTTGGTTGGGCAATATAGATTTACCACCGGAGAGCGACAAAATTATTGAAGCAGCGCGTCGTTCTGGTGCGGATGATGTAATCGCAAAATTACCTAAAGGTTACGACACTATTTTAGGTAAATTATTTGACAAAGGCGAAGAATTAAGTATCGGTCAGTGGCAGAAAGTTGCTTTAGCGCGGGCATTTTTGCGAGATTCCCAGCTAATTGTTTTGGATGAACCCACCAGCGCAATGGACCCCAAAGCAGAATATGAAGTATTTGAAAAATTCCGTCAATTAATAAAAAATCAATCCGCTATTTTAATTAGTCATCGCTTATCTACCGTGAAAATGGCCGACCGGATATACGTCATGGATAACGGAACTATAGTCGAAGGTGGTACCCATAAGGAATTGATGAAATTGGGGGGTACCTATGCTCATTTGTTTGAGATTCAAGCGAGTCAATATATGTAATGTAGCGGTTTTAAGAACCTCACCCCGCCTCCGGCACCCCTCTCCTTAGTACAAGGTTTT
>NZ_JAYGHM010000072.1:8299-40578 GCF_034931125.1 Rivularia sp. UHCC 0363
AATAAGGAGAGGGGAAGGGGGTGAGGTCGAATTTGTATAGCTCACTCAACGTAAAACCGCTATCTTTAATTTCTGTTATATAAATCAAAACATAAAATTGATGTAGAGAACGGGAGCAATGCTACGTCTCTAAGTAGATAGGCGTAATTAAATATAAGATAAGACCTCACCCTCAATCCCTCTCCTTATTAAGGAGAGGGAAGCCAGACTAAGGATGAGATTTTATATTTAATTTGACCCACTTATTTATCAGCGTTTAGGCTGCACAACGAACTTTCATATATCACATCAAACCAAAAACGCCTAAATCCCTAACTATAAATGACTTCATGAAGACGCAGCAACATGATTTTAAAGAATCTGTAAAGTGTAAAAAATAACGTCGTACTATCACTGAGCGAGAGATTATATTTAATACAGCAGAGCAAACAACACCAACCAACTAGCATTCAACAGTTATAGAAAATGAGTTACCCAGAACCCGACGATCGCGAAATTGCAGAATCATCAATCGTAGTAGCGGCTCCAGACCAAATCTCTTCCGACTTGGGTGGTGAAGCAGTTATTTTGAACATGAAGACCGGAATCTACCACGGTTTGAATGAAGTAGGTGCGCGGGTTTGGGATTTGATAGAGCAACCAAAAACTGTAAAAGAAGTAAAACAGGTACTTCTCGAAGAGTACGAAGTTGAAGCTGATGCTTGCACTAACGACCTGTTTTCACTACTGAATAACTTGAAAACCGCAGGGCTAATCAAAGTAACAAATGAAACTGCTACGTAAGCTTTGGAATCTGAGAAAGGTTAATTTTTACTTCCTATTTGTTACTTTCTGTTTGCTGGGAGCAATTCGGTTAGGGTTGCTGTTGCTGGAGTTTCGCATCTTATTAAAAATAGTAAATAAACTCAGTACGATAAAATTACCACTCCCGAATGCTCGTTTAGGTCAAATTGTTTGGGGTGTCAACGTTGCAACGCGCTATATGCCAGGTGGTGCAAAGTGTTTAGCGCGGGCTTTAACTACACAAATTTTGATGATTCATAGTGGTTTTTCTCCCGAATTGTGCATCGGTGTTGCTAAAAGTGAGTCAGGAGAATTAGAAGCGCACGCTTGGATTAAATATCAGGGATACGTTGTAATAGGTCATCTACCGGATCTACCACGCTACATTCAACTACCATCCCTTGAAGGAATTAAATTATGAGCGGCATCGTAGGTATTAATTACCTTGACGGTCGTCCTGTAGACCGCGAAAACTTAACAAAAATGGTTGATATATTGGCGCATCGCGGACCAGATGGTGCAGATATCTGGGTTGATGGGTGCGTTGGTTTCGGACATCGGATGTTGTGGACAACTCCTGAATCTCTTATAGAAAACCTGCCTTTAGTTAATCAAAGGGGTGACTTAGTAATTACAGCCGATGCTCGTATTGATAATCGTGACGAATTGATAGCTGCTTTACAGATAAATAATCGTCCTGCTGATAAGATTGCAGATAGCGAGCTGATATTGGCGGCTTACGAGAAATGGGGTGAAGATTGCCCGGAGCATCTATTAGGTGACTTTGCATTTGCGATTTGGGATAGTAGGAAAGAGCAGCTTTTTTGCGCTCGTGATCATTTTGGGGTAAAGCCTTTTTATTATTATCGCTGCAATCAGGTTTTTGTCTTCGCTTCGGAAATTAAAGCTTTGCTTTGTTTGCCAGAAGTACCGCGCAAACTAAATGAACTAAAAGTAGCTCATCACCTGACACTATTTTTTGAAGACAAAGTTAATACCTTTTACGAAGAAATATCTCGATTAGCAGCAGCACATTCCTTAACTATAGACTCAAGAGGAGTAAAAATTAAGCGTTACTGGAAGTTAGATCCCAAACGCGAGATAAAGCTCAATTCTACTCGGGAGTATGTTGAAGCTTTTCGAGAAATATTTATCGAAGCAGTACGCTGTCGCCTGCGTAGCGCCTTTCCTGTAGGATCTACTTTAAGTGGTGGACTTGATTCCTCTTCCATTGCTTGTACAGCACGTATGCTGTTAGCTGAATCTGGAAGAAAACCGCTGCATACATTCTCAGCAATATTTCCTAGTTTACCAAAGGAAGCCCTCCAGTGGATTGATGAACGCTTTTTTATCAGTGCCGTACAATCTCTAGGAGGTTTTGAGTTTCATAATGTCCATGCAGATTATCTTAATCCTCTGGTTAAACCACTTTGGCAAGATGATGAGCCAGTTTATTCTCCAAATTTGTATATTCATCTAGCACTTTACAAATCTGCACAATCAAACGGTGTTCGTGTATTTTTGGATGGAATAGATGGGGACAGTACGATTTCTCATGGATGGGCGCGTCTGACAGAACTGCTTTATGGGGGTAAATGGAGAACTTTACGTAATGAGATGAAAGCGGCTTCTCAGTTATCTGGAATATCTCAGCAGCAACTTCTGTGGAAATATGGTTTTCAAGCCCCTATCCAAGAACCTGCGTTACGTCTTTGGGAAATATTACAACATAATTCAAAATCTACTTTTACATTTAATCAAATCATTAATGATAAGTTTTCCAGTCAAATCGGATTAGCACAAAACATTCAATCCTTAACAAAGGAAATTCCATTTCTAAACTTTAGTGCTAGACAGATACATGCTTCAGGGTTGAATTCTGGTATCCATCAATACGGTCAGGAATTGACTGATAAAGCTACTGCTTCTTATTCTCTAGAAGCTCGTTATCCCTTCTACGATAAGCGACTAATTGAATTTTGCGTCGCTCTACCTTCATCACAAAAATTTCGCCAAGGTTGGACGCGAATAATTTTACGTCAGGCAATGAGAGATATTCTACCTTCAGAAGTGCATTCGCGTACTGGCAAAGGAAGACTTAGCTTCAATTTCCAAGACAACTTACTAAAACATGAGCAAAAAACTATAGAAAAGGTACTCGAAGAACCCAATCAATTAAATAAGTACGTAAATTTACCAGCACTTAACGCAGCTTATAATCGCTATGCGGCTCAACCTTTACAGACACAAATAAAGTCAGATGCTATTGCTGTATTCTGTGCGGTAACGCTATCTCAGTGGTTGAATCAAGCAAATCTCAATACTTAATTTTTTCTTAGTTAAATTAAGAGTAGATTGGAACTTTTAGGTTCTGAACAACTCCAAATTTTGCATCAATTATTTGAATTTATATTGTCTGAACTTATATTAAGCACAATTTAAAAGTGCGTCTTTTGTTGAGTTATCTGAACTTATATTTAAGCACTTATTTCAAAGTGCAACTACTTCATTTTGTCAATTTACTTAGAGGATAATCAATCATGACTAAGAATTGGAATGCACCCAAATTGAACACTTTTGGTTCTGTAGAAGAAATAACACTACAAACAAAATTTGGAGGTTCTGATGATGGAACCTTGTTTGATCCCGATGGTCCGAATGGTCCTATCAGCGGAGTTCCAATTGGTCCTCAATTTGATCCTAATTTTCAACTTCCTACTTCCTAGTGAAAATTGAATTAGTTTTACTTTTTTCAAAATATAGATCAAGGAAATCATAGAAATATTAACTTAGCCTTTGTATGATTTGCTTTTTTTATACTTTATAAATGTTTCACTAATTCGATAACCTAATAGTCTAATTTGCTATTAGTCCATCGGGGAGTTAGTCTTCTGACTTCAACTCCCCATTCTCTACAAAAATTATGCAACGCCGATAATCTTTATGCAGAGCAACAACAATACTGCTGATTCATCTCTAAAACAACAAAATATATATTCTTACTATGCTTATGGCTTAACCATACGCTCCGAAATCTGTATACCAGAATTTGTTTGTGCAGAGCTAGATGCAGTTGCAAGCGATGTTACCGTATGTGTAAAACACGACATTTCCCTTGATAATTATCTGGCTTCAGAGATTCTTAATCAATACAGCTATCTAAATATAACTCTCAAAACGGCAACAGTTTTTGTACAAAGTATGGGTCTCATCTTCGTTGAAGATGGGAATAAAATTGTTATCATTCCTCAAGCAGATGCTTCTGAAGAAATCATTCGCCTTTACCTTGTAGGAACGGTTATGGCAATCCTGCTCTATCAAAGGGGCTTGTTAGTTTTACATGGAAGTGCAGTTGAGATAGAAGGTAATTGTGCAATTTTCTTAGGTGCATCTGGTGCAGGTAAATCTTCCACAATAGCTGCTCTTAATGCTCATGGATATTCAATTATTGCCGACGATGTAGCAGCAGTCAATACAACTAAAAAACCTAATACTGTATATCCTGCCTTTCCGCAAATCAAGTTAGGTTCAGAACTTTGTACCTCTTTAGGTTATGATTTTGATTCGCTGCATTTTTTAGGTTTAGAAGAAAAGCGCGGCTACCGTTTAAAGCAAGGCTTTAATCGAACACCATTACCAATTAGACGTATCTATACCCTTGCTTTTGGTGAGGAATTTAGCATTACCCCGCTCAAACCACAACAAGCAGTAATGGAACTAGTGCGCCACTCTCGTCCTACAACTTTGTATTATAATGGCGGAGCCTCTCACTTCTTACAATGTGCGGCTTTAGCCAAGGAGTGTGGTGTTTACCGACTGGTACGACCTCGCAATCTGGCATTGTTGCCTGAGCTAGTCAAGTTAGTTGAAGAACATAATGCTTCCGATTTAGCTGCAACTGTAGTGTAAATAGTATACTAGTGTAACAATAAAGATAGCTCTATATCTGTTCCTAGCGGTTTCGTTTAAAAATTAGGGTGCTTTTCAAAGGCTATTTAAGACGAAATCCGATAAAGCGAGTCCGAAAGTAACAACTATTGCGATCGCAAACACTTTTCTGTAAACAGATTTATAATTGCAATTACTGCTACAAATTTTCAATTAGCTCGTAAAAACAAAACCCGCGCCCTTTTTGTATCTCCAGACTATTGATTTGTAGAATATTTCCATATTTAATTCATATGAAAACGCTATAAGTATAATTATATGGTACCGATAAAAAGTGTCATTGATTACATTTAATTCTAAATAACATAGCATAAATTCCTAAAACCAATTATTACACCCATGCAAACCTTATCTAAACCCGATATTAAAAATCAGATAATAAATACTCACCCAGAAATAGAACTACTTCTATCTTCCCTTAACCCCGATCTCAATGATGCTATTACCGAACGCATCCAAGCCTTAGTTAAACAAAACATTGACTGGGAATACTTAACTCAAACAGCAGATAGACACGGGGTATTATCCCTAATGTATTCTCGCTTCAATAGTATTTGCCCAGAAGCGGTACCAGAACCTGTCCTAAATCAATGGCGCAGAAGTTTCCAATACATTGCCCAACGCAACTTGTTTTTAACTGGTGAAGTTGTTAATCTTCTGAAATTATTTAAAAAACAAAATATTGTAGCTTTACCTTATAAAGGTCCGGTTTTAGCCACTTTAATCTACAAAAATGTAGCTTTGCGACGGTTTGGAGATTTAGATATTATCGTGCAGCAAGAAGATATCTTTGCAGTACGGGAACTTTTGATAGCTCAAGGATATCGACCTAATAAAGAAATGACTGACGCGCAGTTAGTCAAATATCTAAATTCTAAAACCGAACATACCTATGATTTTATTCATGATGATAAAAATGTCTTTCTAGAAATTCACTGGCGAATTGCACCGAAGTATATCACTCCTATCGCTGCGAAAGATTTGTGGCAAGATTTAGAACCTTTTTCCTTAGCTGGTACAACTATAAATAACTTACCTTTGGAAGATTGGCTACCAATCCTCTGCGTGCATGGTTCCAGACACGTATGGGAACGGCTATCATGGCTGTGCGACATTGCAACGCTGATTGATAAAAACCCAGATATAAATTGGCAAAAAGTAGTCCAACAGGCTAATACTTGGGGTTGTCAGCGGATGCTATTTCTGGGGCTTTATATGGCACAAGATTTATTTGGAGTTGACTTGCCCCCGGAAATTTGGCAGCAAATGAAACAGGTTGAACCGATAGTAAAAGGTATTGCACCTCAAGTATATAATCAACTTTTTGCTAGTGTTAGGACTTCCGATAAATTTATGGGAAGAACTCTTTATCATATTCAGGTAAGAGAACGTTTAAACCATAAGATTTTGTATATTCAATCTTTTCTTTACTGGTTGGTAAAAGGGAAAAAGGAGTGGGTTGAGAAGTAATAGTTTAAAGATAAATTGTTCAAGCGAACTAATTTAGTCTTGAGATTTTATATATATATGTATATATTAAACCCGTTGGTATTGCTCAAAGAAAAGCGAACCCAACGGTTTTTATCAGTTATCCTAATTTATCTCTTATATCAAGTCCTGCTCATTACTTGCTGAGCAGGCTTAATGATTTTTTTATTACCAATTACCAATTAACAAAATTCTACAAACCATATAAAACAATAACTAACGGTGGAACAATCAGTGTCATTATCAAACTTAACGGCGCACCAACTCGTGTAAAATCAAGGAATTTGTAACCACCAGGACTATAAATCATAGTATTAGTTTGATAGCCAATCGGAGTCATAAAACTACTAGAAGCCGCAAAAGTTACTACTAATATAAAAGCCATTGGATTCAAGCTTAGACTCTTCGCTACTTCTACGGCTACGGGTAAAAGCAATACTACAGAAGCATTATTAGAAAGAACTTCTGTAATTAAGCTAGTGACAATATAAAACAAAGTTAATAACCAATAACCAGAAAGATTACCGCCTATCGCGACTAAATTCTGCGCCAACCATACAGTAGTTCCAGACTTATCCATTGCAATTCCTAGAGGAATCAATCCAGCTAATAGAAAAATAATATCCCAGCGCACCGCTTGATAAACTTCACCTGGTTTAAGGCAACCAGTCACCACCATTAATACTACTCCGAGTAAAGCACTAACCAGGATGGGCATTATTCCTAAAGCTGCTGCTAAAACAACTCCTAAGCCAATCGCCACAGCAATACCTGCTTTATCTCGTCGAAAAGTTTCTAAATCGCGATCGCCAATAAATAACAAATCTCTGCTGGTTTGCAGCCCTAAAAAGCTTTCTTTTGGTCCTTGTAATAGAAGCACATCACCAAAACGTAGCTTGACTTTACCGAGTCTTTCTCTAACTAATTCTTCTCCCCGACGAATTGCTAAGACTGTGGTATTGTAACGCTGTCTGAATCGGATATCTTTAAGATTAGAACCGATTAAATTGGAATTAGATAAAATCAAGACTTCTGCAATGCTTTCTTCTCCGGAACTCAAATCTCTTTCCCAGGATTTATCGGAAAATTGGACATCGGATAAAAGCTCAATTCCTTTTTCGTCCTTGACTTTAAGTAAACATTCCTTTCCACCCCTAACCATCAAAATATCCCCTACTTGTAAAAGTTTATCTGCTAAAGGTTGGGGAAAGTGATTGTCATTGCGGATTATTTCTAATACGTCGAGATCGAATTTCCGTTGCAGTTGACTTTTTCGGAGAGTTTGCCCAACTAAATTAGAAGCAGGTGCGACTATAATTTCACTGACATAATCTTTGAGGTCATAATCTGTAGTTATAGTATTACTTTTGATTTTACGATCGGGTAAAAGACGGGGTGCGACTAAAGTTAGATATGCTAAGCCAACAGTGAAAACCATCAAACCTAATTTGGTAAATTCAAACAAGCTAAAAGCACCATATCCCAATTTTTCAGATAATCCACTTGCTAAGACGTTAGTGGAAGTACCAATTGTCGTTATCATTCCCCCCAGAATTGTGAGATAAGACAAGGGTATCAGTAGCTTAGATGGAGAAACTCCTTGTTTTTTACACCAATCTTCTACCACTGGCAAAAAAACTGCAACTACCGCAGTATTGTTGATTAAAGCACTTATCGGCCCGGTAATTATTCCAATAGCGAAAATTTGCCTGGTGGTATTTTTACCTCCCCATCTCAATAGCAATTCGTTTACTACCTCAATTGCTCCAGTACGAGCAATTCCCGCACTCAAAATAAACATAGCCATCACGGTGATAGTAGCCGAATTACCAAAACCAGAAATACCCTCTTCCGGAGTCACCAATCCCAAAACCATCAACAATACCATTACCGCGATCGCTGTAATGTCAACCGGAAACCATTCACCAATAAAACAAATTAAAGCCAGAATAACTACGGTTAGGGTGAGAAATATGCTCATATTTAATTGACTAAAATAGGGAAACTACGCTAAGACATCGTGAGGAAGCAAAATTTCACAAATCAGCTACTAATTTATTGCATCCATGCTCGCAAAACATATTGAACAATACAATAAATACTTTTATTAGGTAGCTGCATCCTGACATGGAGTTACAAATTATCAAGCAAGCTAATTTTTTGAAGTAAGCTTATAACTATTTCTTATCACGTAAAAGTCATCCGAGTCAGAAAATAGCTGTTAATTACTTGGTAAACATAATTACCATACATTATTTATCTATAGCAATACAATCGATTAAAAAATAACTAATATTTTATTTAGCTCATATATAAATTAAACTTAATTAGCTATGTAACGATCAAATAGTTAATTGTAAAATAAAATACTGTTTGTCTAATCGTGAAGTAGTGAGCAATAAATAAAGTGTTATCCACGTACTTTTATTGGAATAGCCTAAAAGTGCCTCTGAGCAACCATTAGGACAGACAGCAGAAAGTAGCAAGAAGTTGTTAAATAGTTAGATTCGGAGTATTTTATAGAAGATATACTTGGTTAACAACTTTTACTTGTAAGTATTTATTCAAATCTATAGTAGATTATTTTGATTAATAGTTCCCAACTTCATGAAAACTATAAAAAGTAATCAGTATTTACTTATGTTGTTTAACAAAATCAATGTTATACTTTTCGCAAGTTTGTCTATGATTTTTTTCAGTAAATCTACCGGATATGCCTCATCGATTCTAGAAGTAGAAGATTGTCATCAATACAACATTTCTGAAATTCAACATCGAAACTTAGGTTTGATTGTCAAGCTACTTCGAGAACATCTGTTTCACAAACAAATGGTGACTTTTTGTAATTACAAGATAAGCTTTGGCTGCAATTCACTTGAATTAATAACAAGTAAATTTGTGAATTTGCGTTCTCAATAGACCCTCATTACATAGGAGAAAAATAATTATGAGTCAGCATGGTGTGACTGTATGGTTCACTGGTCTAAGCGGTGCAGGAAAAACTACTATCACCAAAGCAGTTGCCGAAAAATTGCGATCGCAAGGACATAATTTAGAAATTTTGGATGGCGACGTAATACGCGAAAACCTCACCAAAGGATTAGGTTTTAGTAAAGCAGATCGAGACGAAAATATTCGCCGCATCGGTTTTGTTTCTCATTTGTTAACTCGTAACGGGGTGATAGTTTTGGTGTCTGCAATTTCTCCATATAGAGAAATTAGGCAAGAAGTTAAACAAAAAATCGGAGATTTTGTTGAAGTTTACGTCAATGCTCCCTTAACAGTCTGTGAAGAGCGTGATGTGAAGGGACTTTACAAGCGGGCGCGTGCCGGAGAAATTAAAAACTTTACTGGAATTGACGACCCTTACGAAGCACCTCTTAACCCCACTATTGAATGTCGCACCGACCTTGAAGAGTTAGAAGAGAGTGTGGCAAAAATTTTCAAAAAACTTGAAGAATTAGGTTATCTCGACAAAGCGTTAGAGATGCAAGCTGTTTAGATAAGTTCTATTGAAGAAGTTTAAATATAGGGATTTGCGGTTCACCGCGAATCCTCAACTTTAAGCTATCTCTTACACTTCCATTACGCCTGATTTTTGTTCAAACATTATCATCTATAAAATATGCAAAGCCTAACTTTAGAGAACCATCAACAGCAGATTATTTCTAAAAATGCCGAATTAGTTAACCGTATTGCTACACCCGAACAGCAAGCTGAATTTTTAGATAAAGCCGATTCCTTACCTCGAATTCAACTAGATAAACGGGCAACTTCAGATTTAGAAATGATTGCCATTGGTGGGTTCAGTCCGCTTCAAGGATTTCTGGAACAAGCTGATTACGAGTCAGTAGTTGAAAATATGCGTCTGGCTAACGGTCAGCCGTGGTCAATTCCCGTTACTCTCTCGGTAAATGAAGAAGTAGCAGCATCTTTAAAAGAAGGCGATCTAATCCGTTTAGATGACTCTATGGGGCGCTTTGTTGGTGTATTGGAACTAACTCAAAAATATCGCTACGATAAAACTCGTGAAGCTATTAAAGTTTATCGTACCGAGGAAGATAAACACCCTGGTGTAAAAGTTGTATACGAACAGGGTGAAGTTAATTTAGCAGGTACAGTATGGCTGCTACAGCGTGACTCTCATCCTTTATTTCCGTCTTACCAAATCGACCCGGCAACCTCAACAGCTATGTTTCGAGAGAGAGGTTGGAAAACAGTAGTTGGTTTCCAAACTCGTAATCCGATTCACCGCGCCCACGAATACATCATCAAGTGCGCCTTAGAAACAGTTGATGGTTTATTCTTGCATCCTTTGGTTGGGGCGACCAAAAGTGACGATATCCCCGCAGATGTGCGGATGCGTTGCTATGAAATCATGGCGGAACACTATTTTCCATCCGACAGATTAATTTTGGCTATTAACCCCGCAGCAATGCGTTACGCTGGACCCAGAGAAGCCATTTTCCACGCCTTAGTCCGTAAGAACTACGGTTGTACTCACTTCATCGTGGGACGCGACCATGCTGGTGTTGGCGATTACTACGGTACCTACGACGCACAGCATATTTTTGATGAGTTTCAGCCTGGGGAATTAGGTATTACGCCGATGAAGTTTGAACACGCTTTCTACTGTACCCGTACTCAATCGATGGCGACAGCCAAGACGAGTCCAAGTACCAAAGAAGAGCGAATTCATTTATCGGGAACCAAAGTCCGTGAAATGCTGCGAAATGGTGAATTGCCACCACCCCAGTTTTCTCGACCTGAAGTAGCTGCGGAATTAATTAAAGCGATGCAGGTAGGATAAGATTTGAAGGCGATAACTAAAGTGTTGACAAACCAAAGCAGAGAAAGAACAGTTTTTCTCTCTGCTTTGTTTAATTAAAAACCACAAGCAATTTTGGCCTTAGTATAAATCTCTATGAGTTGGTCGTAGTTTTTTTGGGCAGTATACTTCGCTTCAAATTCTAAACGTGCTTCATGCCTCATTTGAGTAAGCTTTTCTGGATTAGCTAAAACCCACTTTACTTTATCTACTAAATCTTGCGGATCTCCTGGTTGAAAATGAAGCCCCGTTTTATCATTCACTACTAATTCGGCGATCGCGCCAATGTTAGCAGCAATTACGGGAGTACCTTTAGCAAAAGCTTCGATTGCAACTCGGCCAAAAGTTTCATACCATTTTGATGGAAAGACTAAAAACATCGCTTCTCCCATTAAAATGTGTACTTCTGCTAGAGATTTACGTCCCAGCCATTCTACTTGTGGAAGGCGTTTTACTGCTTGAACGACGTATTCAGCTAGTGGACCATTACCAACAATTTTCAATGGTATATGTATACCTAGATCCTCCCATGCTGCCAGCAGGGTATCTAAACCCTTTTCTGTAGAAAGCCTACCTACGAAGAGAGCATAACCACCATTCCCCGAACCTACACCAGAATCGAAATTAACAAAATTTGGCTTGACTACAATCTTCGAGGGGGGAAGACCTCCTTCGATAAATTTCTGCTTGGCAAATTCAGTTAAACAAATATACAAATCAACCATTTCTGTCCAGCTTCTCATAGCCCGATGCACGCTCAACATAGATGCAACACCTGCACTTACAACTTGGCTGTTGCGGTAACAACCACGTAGTACTCCAGGATAGGGAATCACTTTTCCCGTACACTCCTCACAAACTTGATTGTCGCGAAAAAAAAGTCCATTAGGACATAAAAGACGGTAGTTATGTAAAGTCTGAACTACAGGAACTCCTTCGGCTTTCGCAGCGTAGTAAACCGATGGAGAAATTAGAGGAAAAAAATTGTGTACGTGAACGATATCGAATGATTGTTGCTTTAAGCAACGTCTAATATCTTTATAGGTCTTTTGCGACCAAATTATTTTAGTTACCAAAGATACTTTATTTAAAGCATTAAGGCGATCGTTGTTTTCTTCGTATATTTCAACCTGATGCCCCATTTGTTGCAAGAGACTAACCTCGGCTTCGTAGCACTCTTCTTCTCCTCCTCGAAATTGATAGAGGTTATGGATAGTTAAAATACGCATTAATTCATGCTCAAGGTTAACGGGACTTAGACACGATAGAGAGTAAACTATAACTTTGACATAACTTTTTTCATACCCCTCTTAAGGACGCAAAAAGTCTTGCTTCCTTCTTATGAGAGAAAGCAATAGTTTTGCTCCCGTTCAATATTAATGTTTATTAGCCCTAATAGTCGATCATCTGTTTGTAAAGCTGGCTCAAACGTTCACCCCGAAATTGCCAACTGTATGTTTCACGTACAAGTTTACGACCAGCCTCACCCATATTTATCAGCATTTGAGGATTTTTGACAAGTTGAGTCATCGCTGAAGCTATATCTTTTAAAGCCTCGTTGGGGTTTGATGCTAGAACCTTAAAGCCTGTTTCTGGAGTCACTTGCACTGCTGGTCCTCCCAAATTAAAACAAATTACCGGACGACCTGCTGCCATCGCTTCCAGACATACCCAACCACCAGAATCATGCAAACTTGGATGAACCAGAACGTGGCAATCTCTTAACTTTGTTAAAGTTTCTTCCCTAGATAGCTTTCCCCAAAACTTGACTCGCTGAGCAATACCAAGATTTTCTGCCAAAGTCTGAAGTCTGTGGAATTCCGCTCCATCGCCTAAAATCCAGTATTCCGCATTCGGTAAATTTGCACAAGCAAAAGCACGCAGCCCTAAATGAAAACCTTTCCAATGCAAAAGTCTGCCTATGCTGATAAACCTAATTTGATTGCCATCAGGTATGGCGTAGTTTGAAAGAAAATCTATATCTTCTTGAGGTAAACCAATTGCAGGCACAACTTCAACGTTATTAACACCCATCTTGTAAAGTTGTTGAGCCGTTTCTTCAGTTGTGGCTTGGATTACAGTACTTTTTTTAGCAGTTAAACGCACAAAAGGGTCTAGTTCCCCTAAAACACGAGCTAAATTCCGGGCTATTTCGTAAGCATAAGATGACCAGCTAAAATCTTGCCAAAACTCAAATGGTGCAGATTCTCCGCCAGCAACAGGTCCCCAAACAAAAGGTACTGGTAAAAACGAAAGAAAACTAGGGTTTGAATACTTAGCAAACGTTACATGATGGATTACATCAAAATCTATTTGACGATGTAATTTTCGAGCTACAAAGTATGCTTGAATTTGCCATAGGTAGTGATGAATTTGCATTGCTCCCGATTGTCCCCAGCGCCAACCACCGCCCCATATAGGTAATGTGAAATATATAAAGTGTAAATTGGGTACAGGGTTGCGATCTAGCTCAGCCTCAATTTCTGTTTTACTTTCATCAGGACGAGTCAAAACCCACACTTGATGATGTTTGGCAACTTCGTATGCGGTATTCCAGCCAATTCCGGGTTCCGAACCTCTACCTGGTTCGCAGGAATAAGCAGACATCAATATCTTCATGTATATAATGCCGTATTAGGATACTTCTTTACAACGTTTTAAATAACAAAAAACCTTAAATAAGTGATAAGGCTATATATAAATATTATTTGATAAACATCCCAGCCATATTAATTAATTTCTAAAGAAGGATTAGCCCCTGCATAAATATAGGCAGAACGTTGTTTTAAACTCTTATTTATCTGCCTATCTTGCCATTGTAAAGCGATTAAAACAGCGACAAATAACATATATCCAGGTTCTTCCATTTGAGAGAAAATCAAACCGTTAACAAAAACATTCAGCATCAAAAATTTAGAAAAGTCATCGAGACAAATCCGTCGCCATACAATAGAGGAAATGTACAAGTAAGTTCCCAAGCCTAGTATTCCTATATCTCCCCAAATACCTGCCCAGCCGAATAATGGGGAAAACATACTGGAACTCCGACCTAACAAACTTCCCCACACTAAATCGAATGTCTGCTTACTAACAGGATGAATAGTAGCACCTAAAGGTCCGAATAAATCCCAGTATTTAGGTAACATCCATCCTCCCAATCTTCCAACTGTATGTCCGGGACCCAGACCTAAAAGCAAGTTTAAAGGTAATTTGTAATATGAAATAATTATCCTAATTGATGAAGTTTTAAGCAGGGTTGCCTCACCATCAGGACCATAAATTTCTGGTCGTATCCAGGTGTTGAAAGCGCGAAATATTTCTAAGTTTTGCATACACCATAGAAATACACCAATAGCTATAATAGCTCCTATTGAATACTGAAGAAATATTTTTATATCTTTTAATTTGAGTAAAATAAGTAAAATCCATGAGACAAAACATACTAGAAGCACCTGTTTGGCATCAGCTAATAAAAGCTGAAGAAATGCAGCAAAAAAAACAGAAATCCTCAACCAAAAAGCATTATTTTTGGCACTGATGAAATAATAGATTCCAAACGATATGGAAACAGAAGCACCTACAACATGACCACTTCCAGATAAGTAGAATACTCCTTGAATGTTATCCCAAATAATAGCCATCGTGGTTGCACGAAGTACTCCTATATTTAAGAGAAATGCTTGAAGAAGTGCTAAAAAAATATGAAAGCAGGAAAATCCTATGATCCAACCTTTTAATCGTCCTAAGCTAGTTGGAGTCATTGGAATACAAATTACCGCCACCAAAAAAATGAAAGGCTCGGCGAGTAAAAGATAACCTATAATAACATTGATAAATCCGGCTTTATTTAAAAGAGCGCTGGCAAAAAATACTCCAAGTAATATTAAAATACCGCAAAGAAGTTCTTTAGTAAGAGAAATTTGATTTCTATTCTTAGTTTGGGTTTTAAATAAGGCAACTAAACTAACAATAGGAACTATAGCAAAGTGAATAAAATTGATTATTGATGGAACGCCTACTGAGTCAAGTAGTCGTGGAAAAAAAACACTAGCGAATCCTAAAAGTAATAGTGTTGAACTTTGTATATATGATTTATCTTTTTTGAGAAGTAGCGCTTGTTTATTCATGCTATTAACACCGATTGATGCAAGCAGTTTGAACTTGATTATATATTTCCATCAAGCGTGAGTAATTATTTTTGGCAGTATACTTGGCTTCAAACTCAGCCCTTGCACAAAGGCGCATTTGAGCCATTTCTTTTGGATGCATTAAAGCCCATTCTACTTTTGCTGCTAAATCTTGGGAATCGCCGGGTTGGAACTTTAAGCCAGTGCTACGGTCATCGACCAATTCGGCGATCGCGCCAATATTAGCAGCAATTACGGGTGTACCTTTAGCAAAAGCCTCAACTGCTACGCGCCCGAAGGTTTCATACCATTTTGACGGAAAAATTAAAAACTTTGCTTCTCCCATTAGCTCGTGTACTTCTGACATCGGTCGTCGTCCTAGCCATTCTACTTGCGGTAATCTTTGAACTGCATTTTTTACTTGTTCCGAAAGAGGACCATCTCCAACAATTTTGAGAGGCATTGGTCCGCTAAGTTGTTCCCAAGCTGCGAGCAATGTATCTAGCCCCTTTTCTACAGAAAGTCTTCCTACAAATAGCGCATAGCCGCCACTTCCTTTACCAATACCTGGATCGGGATTCACAAAATTGGGCTTAACCACAATCTTTTCCGCAGGTAAACCTCCTTCAATAAACTTTTGACGGGCAAATTCAGTTAAAGCGATGTAAACGTCTACCATTTCTACCCAAGTACGCAGAGTACGGTGGACGGTAATCATACTCGCTACAGCCGTACTAGCAACCCGACTTTCTCGGTAGCAACCGTGCATTACTCCAGGTAAAGGTATGAACTTACCCAAACAGTCTTCACAAACTTGCCCATCTCGGAAAAATAAAGCATTGGGACAAAGCAGGCGGTAGTTACGCAAAGTCTGAACTACAGGCACCCCTTGCTCTTTAGCTGCATAGTAAACTGAGGGCGAAATCAAGGGGAAAAAATTTTGTACGTGGATGATGTCATGAGTCTGCTCTTTAAGTCGCCGTTTGGTAATCTTGTGCGATTCCTGCGACCAAATTGTCTTAGATGCTACACGCAGCGGATTCATCGTAGAAATGCGATCATTGTTTTCTTCATATACTTCTACTTGATGCCCCATCTCCCGCAACAGATTTTCCTCTGACTGACGAGACTCATCTTCACCCCCACGAATTTGATAACGGTTATGTATGCTGAGAATACGCATTTTAATTACAGTTATAATTGTGTTTTAATCTCAAGTACTTGACTAATTATCTTTAATTAATGAAAAATCCAGATTTTTAGTTATACCAAAGGCTGGGAGCTTAACTTTCAAAAAAAGGTAAAATATTCTAATACACAAGCTTTTAAGTTCTAGGCAAAAGTCCACAGATTAACCGTTTTTAGTATAAGTCAACAAAAAGTAGAGTAGACTTTAGCTACTTGCTCTGCTGTTTGCTCCCAGGTAAATAATTTTACTCGGTCTAATCCTTTATCTATTAGTGTTTGACGAAATTTAACGTCATTTTGAAGTTGGCTTACAGCTTCTACCATCGCCTTAACATCCATTGGATTGACTAAAATACCAGCATCGCTAACTACCTCTGGTAAAGAGGTAACATTTGAAGTGATTACAGGTTTTCCGCAAGCCATTGCTTCTAGAATAGTTATGCCAAAACCTTCATAAAGTGAAGGTGATAATAAAATGTCGGCAGTGTTATATATTTTAACTAAGGTTGCTTTATCCGGTCTGCCAAAATCAGTTATGCAATCAGAAAGATTGTGTTTGTGGATAAATGCTTCAAAATCTTCGGTCAATTTTGGACCTGTCCTTAAAAGGTGTATTGGCATTCCCTTGCTTTTGAGTGCTTCTAAAACCCTTAGAACAGTAATAAAATTTTTACGAGGTTGATTTGATCCGACGTTGAGGAGACATATTTTTTCTGGTGAAACTTGATGCTGCTGTCGAAACACTTCAAGTTCTGGTTTTGGAAAAGGACGAAACACTGAATCAACTCCATTAGGTACAACTGTTAAGCCTTCAGGTTGTACATTCAGTATTTGTACAACATCTTTTGCAGTGTGACTGGAAACGCTGATAATATGGTTAGCTTTACGTAGTCCTTTTACAGACCATTTCCAAGCTGCCATGCTAACGCTGGCAATTTGTGCTTGAGTACGAGCATTCTCTGGGTGAATAAAATTAACCAAGTCGTGGCAAGTTACTATAGTAGGCTTGCCAGTATTTTTAAGCCAGTAGACGAGATGACCATCACTATGGTCAATAACATGGAAAATATCGACATCCTGCTTTTTTATATTTTGTGGATAATTCCAGTAGCGTTGATAATATTTACTCAAACCATCGAATAAAGTGTTCCCATGCAACTGCTGTTGTTCGGGTGCCAACTCAATAATTTCCCAGTCTGGGCGAACAGTTTTTAAACCATTAACTAAGGCATCGGCATAAACATCCATGCTATAGGAAGCTCGTGGTTCTCTTCTAATAATTGCTATACGCATTATTTACTCTTATTAGCAATGCTTTACTTATTTGGAATCAAAAGAAGCAATTTGAGGATTGGATGTTGATTTCGATGAATGAAGATAAGCCGATTCACCTTTTTGTTTAAGGATATTCTGCCATAAATCAATCAATCGTTGAGCTATACGCTCGTGACTATAGTGCTTGTGTACTCTATTAAGGCTGTATTGTAAGACTTCAGAATACCAAGCATTATCAGAAATTAGTCGTGCCAAAATAGCTGCGAGTTCTTGAGCATTACCTTCTGCAAATACCAAATCGGAACGACCAATTACGTTGGGAATTTCTCCACAGGTAGAACCAACAACTGGTAT
This sequence comes from Rivularia sp. UHCC 0363, assembly GCF_034931125.1. NCBI lineage: Bacteria > Bacillati > Cyanobacteriota > Cyanophyceae > Nostocales > Rivulariaceae > Rivularia > Rivularia sp. UHCC 0363. The sequence continues at coordinate 26,291 of NZ_JAYGHM010000072.1, forward strand.
TCCTGTTGCCATAGCTTCAATAATTACATGACCAAATTGCTCTTTCCAAGTTTCAACCGTCCGTGAAGGCAAAACTAATACGTCAAACTTCTGCATTTCCTGGGGAACTTCGTCGTGACGCACTCCACCCCGCCAGGTAATCAGTTCATTTACATTGTGTTTTTGAGCCTCTTGTCTAAATATTGGCTCATCAGAACCACTACCGCATAAAATGACTCGGAAATTTTTTCCCTGCTTATTTAATAAATGTGCTGCGGCTATTAATGTGTCAATACCTTTTTGATAGGACAAACGCCCAACGAAGCCGATAAGAAATTCCGAGTTTGATTCTTTATTCTTAACCGGACTAAATAATTTAGTATCAACTCCCATTTGGGGCATTACTTCAACGGTTCCAGAATAACCCCATTTTTTCACTAACTCTCCACCTTCGCAATTACCAGCAATCATTAATTTTGCTGTATTAAAAACATATCGACGTATCCACCGGCGAAACGGAGATAACTGACGATCCATGTTTTCCCAACCAAAGAAAACTACTGGTTTATTAAAAAATCTTGCACATAATGAAAGTTGAAGTGCTGAAAGGGAAAATGCCTCTTGTTCAACTTGGATGATATCAGGGCGAAAGTTAATAATTGCTCTGAGCAATGCTAAAGGTGAATAAATACAAGCACCGACTTGTCCCGAAAAATACATTTGAGCCGGATAATACTTGATTTGTTCATATGGTTTCTCAAGTTTAAGTTGCTTGTTCCATTGTTTAGCATTCCATTGTTTAGGAACGAGTAAAGCAACTTTAGCTTCGTCAGTTGTTGCAACTGCATTAAGTTTACCTTGATTAACGCCAACTACGTAAGTGTGGCTAACGAAGAGTACTCGTAAAGCAGAACTGTTAGTATTTATTTCTTTTAAAGTATCTTTTTTGTGGAGCATCTGACGAACCCAATCTATTGGTTTAGGACGTTTGTGAGGAATGAATAACCAAATAATTCCCATTTTTGCTAAGGGTAAAGGTAATAGTCCTACCCAAAGAAACCACATACTAAAAATTAATTTCTTTAACCAGTTATGGTCTGAATATTTCCATAGCGAACGAATACCCATGTAAATTAGAGGAAGAGCCTTATCTGATGGGATAGGATGATGCTGAGGATCTAACCTTAAAGATGCCATCCTAGACCATAAACGCCCTATAGAACGTTGTTCAAAATCTTTAGGTAATTGATAGTCTAATTCATCTGCTTTTTGCACCAATAGTTGGTAATTTTGTAAATCGTGGCGCACAAATCTGTGAAAGCGTTCTGCTGTTACTGTAGCTAAAGCCCACTGATTGCTGGTATGAATTCTATAAGCCGCTAATGGTTCTTCAATGGCAACGACTTCCCCATAAAAAGGAATCAGCATTGAAAGATAATCGTCAGCAGTCAGCTTGTACTCTTCGGAAATAGGAAAGACTTCCTTTAATGCTTTGCGGTTAATAGCATTACCACTAGTTGCAACACCTGCATAACCACCTACTTCCAAAATAGTCCGCCAAACTTCGCCGCTAGATAAAGATTTTCCTCCTTGAGGATAAGAAAATCCCAAAGATTGTCTGTTACTATCTACCACTTGCAAGCGATAATGTACTTTGGCAAGATTAGGTTTCCAAACTGAAACTATTTTTTCTACTGCATTTGGGAAAAGGTAGTCATCAGCATCTAAAAAGATGATAATTTCACCTTTACTAATTGCAAATCCGCTGTTAAAAGCTGCGGCTTGTTTGCCATTTTCTTGATGATAAATAGGAAGAATTTTGTCACCATAAGAGGCTATGATATGTCGAGAATTGTCAGTCGAACAGTCATCAACAACAATTACTTCCGTATTTTGATAACTTTGATTTATCGCGCTGTCAATAGCTTCAGGAAGAAAGCCCTCGTAATTATAATTGTTGATGATAATGCTGACTAGTAGTCTTGAATCAGAATTCATATACTATATTTTTATTTACTAAGTTACTCCAATTGAAGAAAGCGCGATATTGTTAATTTATACCAAATCTTTAAAGCCTAACTTGAGAAAAAAGTAACAAATATTACAACTAACTTCTATTTTTTCATAAAAACTTAAATAATCAAAATATTTTTGAATTAATTTATTCGATATTTCATTTTTATTTTTGTTTCTCAAATAAGTTGCGAACGCTTTAGAAAATAACTTTTTAGCTAGCTTAGAAAAAAGTGGAAATTCGGCTCGCATATAATAAGCCGTTGCAAGAAATATTTCAGAATAAATTATCCTTTTATTCGTAATATCCTGAGTAGTGTACAGATTATTCTGATGTAGTCTAAAAATACCTAAGTTTTTTTTTGATGCACAACCTATACCCAATCCAACCGCTATTAATTTTAAATAAGCATCACAAATAGCAAGTCCAGAACATCCCCTTTCTTCAGGTAGAGGAAACATTTTTTTTGAAAGTTTTCTAGAAAAGCATAAGTTTGATGTCGAAGGTGTAAAATTAGGTAGCTCGGCATTTATAATATTACTTCTAAAATCAATTTTTTTTGTTAAAATATCATCATTATTGTTATAAATTTCTTTAAAAGTAGCTTTTAGATCCGCATTCATGATATCTTCTGACTGCATGGGAGCGGATTCATTAAAAGCCCAGTCAATATCTGGATTTAAATTAAAAAAATTAACAATTTCGGCAGCTTTTTCAGGTAAGAAAATATCATCAGCATCAAGTAAACAAATAATGTCTCCTTTACTTGCTGCAAAACCCGCATTGATAGCTGAAGCTTGTCCCCCATTTTTCTTAAATACTGAAATTATTTGATTATCATAGCCTTTAATAACCTCCCGAGAATTGTCAGTAGAACCGTCATCTACCACAATTACTTCAGTATTTTCATAGGTTTGACCTAATGCGCTATCTATTGCTTGGCTGAGATATTGTGCATAATTATAGTTATTAATTAAAATACTGACTAATGGATAATTGTCAGCAATTAAGGACTCCTCTAAGCTTGATGATTGCTTATTAATAATCATTTCAGAACCTTTATCGATTTTTAATATTACTGTTTACTACCTAATAGATTTAGAATAATCTCATGAATTTATACTATTTTTCTTGAATTCACGTTATGTAAATTATTTCATCATCTTTTCTTTGATTTTAGAAAATATTTCTTCTGGATGTGTTGAAAAGTAAATAATTCTTTCTATATTTCGCACCAATGAAAATCCGATAGAGACTTTAAATCGTTGGAATAGTGGAAGGTCTTTTCGATAAAATTTGATTAAACGATATACACGACGTATACCCAAACCATGTAACCTGTCGTTAACAGTTTTCGTACCTTCTATTTTTAGATGATTTCCCCAAGTTTCATCTATATATTTAATCGTTGATACTTGAACAACTCTAAAGATAAAATCAATATCCATTGCATAGTGTTCGTTAATATCATACAAACCAATTTTTTCGTGTACAGAAGTATGGTAAAAATATGCAGTAGGATTAACAGGAAATTCATTTACCTTAGGTCCTAATAGTAATTCTTCTAACTTGATATTTTTAGGTTTATTAACACTTTCTAGCTCTCTATCATTATTCCAAACATTACAATTAGCTACAATAAAGCTTGGCTCCGGTAGACTTTTAAAAATCTCTACTACTTTATTTAAAACATTCGGTTCATAATAATCATCTACATTCAAAAAACCTAAAATTTCACCTTTAGCCATTGCAATTCCTTTATTCATTGCATCTGACTGTCCTTTATCTTTTTCAGAAATCCAGCGGATATGGGGGTATTTTTCTGCATATTCTTTGATGATATCTACCGTTCCATCTTTTGAACCAGCATCCATGATGATATGTTCGACATCTGGACAGTTCTGCTCGATTACTACTTTAATGCAAGTTTCAATAAATTTTTCGCCGTTGTAAACTGGAGTGATAACGCTAATCATAATTGGATAAAATTGAAAAATATTACTTTTACTTTGACAATAGAGTATTTATTGTTGATGTATTTTCCCCGTTGATTACATCGATTTTTTTATTAAAATTGTTTTATTGAGCTTGGGGTTTAATTCAATTAAGTATTGAAAAATATAAATCAGTGTATTTGAAAAACCCCGTTCTTTAAGAGATTTTTCAATTTGTAATAGATGATATTTCCAGTGTCGTCTCACCTCTGATCTACTAGTCAAACTTGTTAGAGGTAATGTACGCCATAAACTTAAAGCATTAGGACGTTGCAAGTCAAGTACTTGTCGTAGTTCCTCATAAGAATATCCCATTTTCTTCACTATTTCTGGACTAAGTATTTCTAAATAGTCATTAACTACTTGCCATGTTTGAGGATTTTTAAGATTGTCTATCCATTTATCTAAATTTTGATTGTTAGGTTTTCCTGTTAAATAAACATCTTTTTTCTGATCTTTGTATCCAAGACCGTATTGATGAGTATTTTTAATTCCATAATTCAACATTCCAGGAATAAATTCGATGTCTAGCTTTTTACAAATAGTTTTAACAGTCGATTCGGGACTTTTTAGTAACTCTTCATATTGGATAACTAGACAATTCTCTTCTCCTATTACCTCAATTCCATCTACAAGAAGCTGAGGGGCTGTAATCAAATCATGTTCGTGGTAGCTAAGCTTGTACCAATCTCTCTTAACCCAAGTACTAATAATTGAACATAAAACTGCTAGTGGATTCCGTAATAAAATAATGAATTTTGCTTTAGGAAAAGTTTGATACAATTCGGGAATTATATGATAGTAGCGTGGTGTTTTATCTAAAAAATAACGCTTACCTGAATCTGCTAAAGCACTCTCGTATAAATAACTATACATTCGGCGCATTCCCTCAACGTATATTTCTTCACCCTTGGGAAGTATTTGGAGAAAATCATTTAAAGCTACTTGAGCCAAGTTATGATTGTATTCGGCTTCATAACTATTAGAACGTAAGGCATACATGGGATGTAACATTAGCCAAGGTTCAGCCGTTGTATGAATTTCTAAGTGATTCTCTAAAATACGTTGGAGTAAAGTAGAGCCTGCTCGAGGTTGTGATATGAGGAAGATAAGATTTTCGCCCTTCATTTTAATGCCATCCATCTATGGAAAATAATATTTAATACTATATTGAATGAATTAATTTTCTTATGACCAATTCAAATTCTTTTCATAACCAAGTTCTATAAGCATTTCACCACTTAATTCTTTGAAAGCCTCTTTATGTTGGCTTGAGAAGTAGTTTTTCCCGTTGTCAATAATTTTTTTTGAGAAAGTAGCTGTTCCTCCAAAAACTTTATCTGCAATCTGATTAATTTCCTTCATCATAGTTTTTTTATTTTACCTAAAGGCACAACTGATTGTGCTAAATCAATTAATTGTTGAAATAATTTCGGCGCAATCAAAGCAATTATGATTGCATATACCAGAGTACCAATTACTATGCAAAGAGTTAATAATGCGTACAAGTTTAGCTGTTCATGGAGTAAGTATTTAATGGCTAATATAATACCTACCATTCCCAGTGAAGCAACAGATGGAGAAATAAATTGACCGAAATATGTTTTCAGATCAATATTAGTTAGTTTGCGAATTGCTAAAAGTGGCAGAGGTGAAAGTAGATAGCCCCGAATCACAAAAGATGTTGCAACAGCTACAATTCCCCAACGAACTGCAATGGAAAAACCAATAACATTAACCACAGCATTTATGCAACTAATCCCTAGACTCCAAGATGGTTTTCCCATTGCCATTACAATATTCCCATTAAAAGAGTATACCGACTGGAGAATACCGATAAATGCCAGAATTTGCATGACTTGAATGCTAGGTAACCACCGCTCTCCGAATAAGACCCGTACTAGTTCTGGTGCCAATGCCGACATGCCAAGGAAAGCTGGGAAAGATGCTAAGCTTGTGAACCGGGTAGCAGTGTAAAAGGCATATCGCAATTTTGGAAGGTCTTGTTGCAACCTTGAAAATGTAGGCATCGAAACTTTTGATGTAACGCTACCCAGCAATTGCGTCATGATGATTAATAATCGGTAAGCGATAGTGTAATATCCTAGTGCAACCGAACCAAGAAAGTATCCAATCAAAAAATCGTCAGACCGGCTATTGAAGAAATGGAGTAGCTGAATCCCCAACACATTTATTCCGAAGGAAAACAATTCTTTGAAGTGTCTTTTAGATATCTTAAATCCAGGTCGCCAGTCACTTACCCACCAAAGAACTAATACTTGGGCTAAACGATTTGCTAATTCTTTACCAACTATACTCCAAACTCCAAAACCCATAAACGCCATAGTCACACCGACTAGACCACCAATGAGTATTGCTACTACTGAACGAATTGCTAAAGCTTTGAAGGCAAATTTACGTTGAAGGATAGCATTTTGAACACTACTTAAAGAACCGAATACAAAGCCTAGAGATAACCAGCGTATGATTGGTGTTAATTGTGGCTCATTATAAAAATTGGCAACAAAACTAGCACAGGCAATACTCAGCGTTGTTAGCAGCACACTAATACTAATATTAGTCCAAAAGGCAGTATCCAGATGCTCTTCTTCTAATTCATGACGTTGGACGATTGCTTGGGAAAGTCCTTGGTCGAGAAAAACTTGTACAAAAGCCAGAAAAACACTAGCTAAAGCAACTAAACCGAAGCTTTCTGGACCAAGCAAACGAGCAAGTAAGAAGAAAATCCCGAAAGAAATTGCTTGCTGACCCCAACTCTCAACCGCAGACCAAATTACACCTTTAATTGCCTTTTGTTTTAAACTCATCTTGTCAGATAGATTAATATTTTATTATTAGGCAACACAAATTTTTTCTGTTGTATAACTGATAATTTCAATTAGTTAACACTACCTTCTACTTAAGTATTAGCTATCCGGATATTTACTAACTTTGATTTCATGAATAACTAATTATTTAAGTAATTCAAAAAAAATCTAGGTAAAATAAATATTCCATTTGCAAATTAATAAAATCAAAGCTCAATAAACTAGGAATATTACATTAATTAAATTGCCAAGTTACGCTACTATTCAACTTACTTAAGTTAAAACAAACAAGTACTTGGCAATACAATTAAGTATCTCTTATTTCAAATCACTTACAGAATTCGGTACTGGATAATTAGTAGTCATTAACTGCTTCATCGCCAACCAAATAAATGGTGGAATTGTTTTGGTATACCTACCCCCAAGACGACGCGGCTCTTGCAACCATCGATATAACCACTCAAATCCAGACTCTCTAACTATCCGAGGCGCTCTTTTCTGAAGTCCTGCATAAACTGGGAAAGCTCCACCCAACCCAATCATTACCGCTTGAATTTTATCTTTATGTTCTGTCATCCACTTTTCCTGTTTGGGACAACCTAACGATACAAATACTATACCCGCACCACTCTCATTAATTTTTTTAATAAGTATTTCGTCTTCACTTTCTGTAAGCGGACGAAATGGCAGCGGTTCCATTTCGGCAATGTTCAAGTCAGGATATTCTTCCTCTAACTTGCTTCTCATTCCGGAAAGAATTTTTGTTTGAGAACCCAGAAAAAAGAGACTAATATTCTGTTTTGGTGCTGATTTACATATAGAAGCTAAAATATCCAACCCTGCGACTCTATCTTGAGAAGTCGCTCCTAATTTCTTCATCATCCAGACTAAAGGCATCCCATCTGGAGTTACCATATCAGCCTTTTTTAATACACTGGCAAATTCCGGATTCCAGTGAGCTTCCATCAACATATGTACATTAGCTACACATACTGTCTTACTTTTACGTTCGCTTGCCCACTGAAGAATAGTTTGTATTTGCTCATCTAAACGCAAAGCAGTAATCGGAAAATCTAACACTTTCCGAGTCGGCATAACTGCCTTCACCATAGGTCACTCCTTATGCAACAACTAAAGTAACTAAGAATATTCGACCAAACCACCGATCTATAAAAGAAAAGTTTTGTTTTAGCATAATTTTTGCTTACTTAAAACTCAGGGAATGGTCGTCATTTGACACAGGTGGATGCAGTCGCTTCTACTGTTAACTTTAACTTCCCTGGTAACTATTGAATCATTTCACTTTACTGTATATTACCTTACTCGTAAAAAAAAGTACTTTCAGTTGTTTCTAGTAAACTTTATCTTAACTTTACAAAAATCGGAGGTTAGCTTCATATAAACATTGCAATTACGACAAATTCTACTTACAAATACTAGTCACAAATTTCACAAATAACCCAATAAATCAGAAATGTTGACTATATAAGAAGATTCTTAGTTGCAATAATCAATATTTTGTTAAGGAAATATTAAAAACATTAAAAATACTTATGTCATTATGTAGTTTAACTATGTAAAGCACTTAGCCTCTAGACAGTGGTATAAATATATTTAATTTTTATGCGATCGCACAAAAATGTGCAAAAAAAAGAGGGAAGATTAGTTTTTCTTCCCCCTGCTTATTATTCTTACCATTATCTGGTTTATTGTCTTCTTTTAGCCTTTTTCGTAGCATTTGCTGCTGTTTCTTGAGTTGTCGCTTTCTAGCAGCACCACCTTTACCCTTATCATTTCTCCCTTGTTTGCGGGGAGACTCCCATCTTTTGAGCCGCATGATTTAATTGTCCTTTTCTGTTTTGTCGATACTAACTTTTTGTATTTATTTTCTAAATTATAGCATGAGTTTAAGATATGAATCTAAGCTATTTTTTTGATTAGATTTTCTGATAATACAATAGTTAAACATGACTATTTAAATAATAAATCAATAAAATAATTTGATTTTGTAGTCATTGTAACAAGAATTTATAAGGTATTATTGATTACGATAACTTTAGCTTATTCTATTAAGTACAAGTGAGCTAATATACGTATTTTTAGTTATCAATATTACTATATTTATGATTATAATTTCCCAATTCATTCCTGAAGTGTGAGTCAAATACTCGCTAGTTTTAAATAGGGAGCAAGACATTCCTACTACTTCTCTACAACTCTGCACAATCAGTGAAATAAACTGCTATATATCGTCATATCGTCAATTGATTTTAATTAATGTTGACTATGAGACTGATACTTGTGCATCATACGGATAAAGATGTGATAAGTTATTGGTAAAAGATTGGTCATAATCTCAGTATTTAAATGATTTAAGTATAAATAGAATAAACATCAAAAAATTTTCTATACTCACTCCCAGTAATAAAGTGTAAAAGTCGTACTAAGCTAGATACACCCTCTCTTCAGTGTTTTCCGGAAATCAATGCGTAAGTTTTAAAATAGTAAACTGCGATCGCAACCCGGTTTGAATACAGGGTTTATCGCTCGCACTCCACGACATGAATTATGAGGAGTGTTTGTTAGTGCGTTAGCCGCAGGTGAATGCGTAGCGTGTTCGTAAGGACATACAGCCGATTTCATCTGAGTGAGGCACAGAACATATCGTTATAAGGCAAAGGAGCAGGGAGCAGGGGGAATGTACCTCATTTACCCAGAATTGTGCTGTTAACTAGTAGTCTGTCACATTAATTTTGCGGGGTAAGATATTGGTAGTGGGAGCGTCCCGCTCCCTGGTGGGAGCGTCCCGCTCCCTGGTGGTAACGAGCGAGCAAGATGCTCGCACTACTCCGACCCCTCATAACTTATGTGGTGAAGTACTAGTGGTCTATTTTATTAATTCTGATAGGTAATAATTTTGTAGTGGGAGCGTCCCGCTCCCTGGTGGTAACGAGCGAGCAAGATGCTCGCACTACTCCGACCCCTCATAACTTATGTGGTGAAGTACTAGTGGTCCTTTGCATTAAATTTGATGGCTAACGCGCTCGTTACAACCAGCGAGCGGGACGCTCGCACTACCTCTACCCTTCATAACTAATGATTTGGACCACTAGTTCCCAGTCTCCGACTGGGAACTCCCGTATGTGAGGCTCTGCCTCAAATATATTAAGAGGCAGAGCCTCCAGCCAAGCGTTCCCAGTCGGAGACTGGGAACAAGAAACAATAAAAATGTATGAACTAGCATCACTTAAAAAGGTACAGAGTCAACAGCCTAGATTAAACCTCACCCCTTGGTAAGGAGAGAGGAAGGGGGTGAGGTCTAATTTTTTACTCTACATATAGTTCCTTGCATCAATATGATTAAATATCAAAAAAGCTCTCCTATAAATAATAGAAAAGCTTTGACCACAATATAATATTTTCCCAACTATCTAATATTTGGGGATGGGCCGGGAGAGACTCGAACTCTCACACCTTTCGATGGCAGATTTTGAGTCTGCTGCGTCTACCAATTCCGCCACCAGCCCTTTGGTGCAACTTCACTATTATAACCTATTTTTTGTGAATGCAACAATTTTTCATAATCTTTACTGGATGCCCATCTGTCAATTTCTCTAGCACGCAGTACTGGAACGGGATGCGTTAGCTGTGCGGTTCTGGCGACTTTAACTATTTCTCCTAGTTCGTTTTTACTGATATCGTCGTAAGCACGGGCTTGTTCGATAAAAGCATCAAGGTTGAGTTGGGGTGCAATAGTTGGAGAACCACCTGCTAATTTCATCAACACTGACATGACAACCCTGGGATCTTGAGTTGCTAACAATGCAGCGCGATCGCACGTAAATTCCGCACAGCGAACCCACTCTAAAAGTTGCGCTTGAATGGCTTGGGCTAAGAATGCACCAACTGTTGGTACAGCTGTTGCTGCTAAGATTAATATATTTACTGGAGTTAAATAAACGCTATGGTCGCACTTGAGATGTCCCAACTCGTGAGCAATCACAGCTTGAGTTTCTTCGGGTGTGAGCATATCAATTAAGGAAGTGTGCAGCACCACGAAAGGCTGCTTCCCGCGCATCGCAAAGGTATAAGCGTTGGGGGCGGGATGTTGTTTAATGTAGAGTTGGGGTGGCTCAAGATCGAGTATTTTACAAGCTTCTAACAAAAGTTCGTGTAAATGAGGTAGCTGTTTATCGCTGACTAAAACGCTAGAGGCAATATTTTCTACGTAAAAAACTTGCTCTGCGACTGGACCTAAAAGATTCCGTACCATCATATCGATACCGGGAATCTGCTTGAGCGCTTCGGTAGCTTCTTTATCGAGGGGATGACGGAAATAGTCTGCTTTAAGACCAATTAGCTGAGATTTCGCGAGTGAGGACATGGGGTGTTGTCAACTTTACTGAAAGGAAATGATTTGGGGCTAGTCATACAACAAGTCCCTCACAAATAGTATAGCGACTATTACATTTGCCTACATTTCGTATCAAACACAAAACCCTTGTAGAGACGTAGCACTGCTACGTCTCAAACAATATGAAATCACAACTTCATCCGCATGATTAAGCAATTATCCAGAAATAGAAGCAGCACCATTCGTTTCTTGAGTGGATTCTGCGTTTTCTTCTATACGCTCGATTTTTGCTCCTATTTTCTGCAATTTTAAATCGAATCTATCGTAACCACGGTCAAGATAGTTCAATCCTTTAATTGTAGTTTCACCGCTTGCTGCCAAACCAGCAACCACCATCGCAGCAGCCGCTCGTAAGTCAGTACCTTCAACAGGTGCGCCGGATAATTCCGATACTCCTCTAACAAAGGCAGAATTACCTTTGACGCGAATATCTGCTCCCAAACGATTTAATTCGGAAGCATGACGCAAACGGTTTTCAAATACGGTTTCATTAATGATACTGTCACCGTTTGCAATTGCCAGCAAGGACATAAACGGCGCTTGCATATCAGTGGGGAAACCCGGATGAGGCATGGTATCAATGTCTGTGGCCTTTAAAATTTCCGCTGGCTTGATACGCAAACAATCTGGTGCTTCTTCGATGATAGGTACTCCAATTTCTTGTAGTTTGGCAATCACCGGCATCAAATGTTCTGGCATCACGGGGGATAAAATTAATTCCGAACGAGTGATTGCGGCTGCAAGGAGAAATGTACCGGCTTCAATGCGATCGGGAATTACGTTGTAATCGGTAGAATGTAATTGAGGAACACCTTGGATCACAATTTTACTTGTTCCGGCTCCTTCAATTTTGGCACCCATTGAGATACAAAAGTTTGCCAAATCAACTACTTCTGGTTCCCGTGCGGAGTTTTCGATAATTGTTTCACCGTCTGCTAAAGTCGCAGCCATCATTAATGTTTCGGTGGCTCCGACACTGGGCAGATCTAAGTAAATTTTGGCACCTTTGAGTCTGCGACTGCCATCAGTTACGCGAGCGTTGCAAATACCGTGTTCGATTTGAACTTCGGCTCCCATTGCTTGCAAACCCCGGACGTGAAGGTCTACGGGTCTGGCTCCAATAGCACAACCGCCGGGTAAAGGCATTTGCGCTTCTCCCAATCTCGCTAGCAGCGGACCGATCGCAAAGAAACTGGCTCTCAACTGAGTAACTAGTTCGTAGGGAGCTTTTGAGGTAGTAATTTCACTAGCATTAATGTCTATAATATTGCCATCTCGCTTCAGGCGCATACCCAAAGCTGACAAAACCTCACCCATCCGCGATACGTCTGCCAATAAAGGAACGTTACGGATGCGACAATCTCCCGAACACAGTAAAGCCCCAGCCATCAGCACCAAAGCAGAGTTTTTAGCTCCGCTAATAGTTACATGACCATCTAAATTCCGTCCACCCCACACTTTCAAGACTGAGGAGTCTGCTAAAGGAGATGAATTTGTCTTTGGTAAACCGTTAGAAGTATTAATAATTCTATCCTCCATTTGGAAATTAATGGATTTTATAAAGGAAGGAAGTTGGTTTTGATTCTACAGTAAAGATTCCATTTGTCCACATATGCGCGATACATATACTCAGGAATCAATGAGCAATGAGCAGTTAAAAAATTAAAAAAAATTTATATGTTTTATTACGGGAATTATTAGCTTGACAAAACGGGCGGAATTAAGCAAAAATGAAAAATTGTCAATCTTTGCGGAACTGGCGGAATTGGTAGACGCGCTAGATTCAGGTTCTAGTGCCTTACAAGGCTTCCGGGTTCGAGTCCCGGGTTCCGCATTTTATAGAGGGAAGCAGGGAGCAGGGAGAAATATTTATAATCTAAAATCTAAAATCTAAAATCCAAAATTGAATGTGCTGACAAGTTTACAAAATCCTTTGGTAAAACAAATTCGCAAGCTCCACTCTACCAAAGAAAGGCATAAACAAGAATTATTTTTGTTAGAGGGGACGCATTTGTTGACAGAAGCTTGTACGCTTGATTATCCTTTGGATACTGTGTGCTGCACTATACAATGGCAAGCAGCCCATGAACAACTTTGGCAACTAGCTGTAGAAAAGTGCGATCGCGCTGAGGTTGTCAGTGAGGATGTGATCAAAGCATTGGCTACTACGGTGCAACCGGATGGTGTGGTCGCGATCGCAAAACGGGGGTATGATGTTGCGGTACCTTTTAGCGGCTTGCAAATAGCGCTGGAAGACGTACAAGACCCCGGCAATCTAGGAACTATAATTCGTACCGCTGCTGCTGCTGGAGCGTCAGGTTTGTGGTTAAGTAAGAATAGCGTAGATTTAGATAATCCCAAGGTTCTACGTGCTAGTGCTGGACAATGGTTTCGCTTACCGATGCAGGTGAGTCCAGATTTGAGCGACACAGTAATGAAAGCTAAAAATGCTGGGATGCAAGTAATTGCAACTTTACCAGGTGCTAATTTAACTTATTGGCAGGTAGATTGGCTAAAACCAAGTTTAATTTTATTGGGTAATGAAGGTGCTGGTCTATCAACTGAATTAGCAGAAATGGCAGATTTAAATGTGAAAATTCCGCTTCAACCTGGGGTAGAATCTTTGAATGTAGCTATTACCGCTGCATTGATTTTGTATGAAGCACAGCGCCAATCAATTTTGGATTTTAGATCTTAGATTTTGGATTACCCTACGATAAGACGCTTCCATGTCAATAGATTTTGGATTGCTCCTACTGGGGGGTAATTTATTTCTTGGTAGGAATCATCGTTCATTTAGATCCTTGAGGATGTCAACTTAAATTTATTTATCTTTATCTTTGTTTTTAAAATACTCTTCAATATCAGCTACAGCATCTTCCCACTCATCTAAATTAAATATTGGTGATTCTTCAACAGTTGGTTCTTGAGGAATAGGATCGAATTGTGATTCAGTAACAAGTTCTTCTGTTTGATTTTCTTCTAACAAATGTTGCAAATGCTCCAGGGATTCTTGGAATTCTTTTGCAGCACCTTGACGTTTCTCTTGATCGTTTGGC
>NZ_JAYGHM010000073.1:0-17280 GCF_034931125.1 Rivularia sp. UHCC 0363
TGCTAACGGCAACACTGCAACTCCCCATAAACTGACAACTACTAAAGGAACTAACTTGCGGAACATAATTGTGTGCGCTGCATAAATTTACAGTTACCCCACCAGCCCAGACGAACAAGGGAATAAAAAGTTCGAGTTTGTAAACTGTTATAACTATTTTTTTAAGTAGATTTGCTTAAACGGTCTTAAAAATTAAATATATAATTTAAGCGAATCTACTATATAGTATTAACTTTAAAATTATTTTGCAAAACAAAATGAAAACTTATAGCAGCCGTTCAATTTGATGATTTTTTATTATGGAAACATTTTAATTTAAGTGTAGATATTAAAGTTGAGCAAAATTTTCGATTTCACAGAGAATATTCACAACCCTCACTTTTGAATCTAGCCACAGTAAAACAAGTTTTAGTATGAAATTAAAAGCCTGGAACAATTTATGGTTTTACGTCATGTTTGCCTCTAGCAGCACAATATTGTGTTGTACCAGCGTCAAAGCGGTAAAAGCTACCCATGCAGACAAGCAGATTAAACAAAAGGAATATGTATCAAATATATCAGTTTTAAAGGATTCGCGCTTAATTTCCAAATTATCCAATCGCGATCGCGTACAGGATAAAACGGAAATCATCAGCTATATGTCGGTATCGCAACCCGAAACAATTCCTACCAATACCTGGAGTCGGGAAGAAAAAAACATTCCAGTTTCACAGACAGATTGTTATAGTACCCGTATCTTAAATCCTACAATTGCAAATCTCCTACCTGATGCTTCTCAATACGGGCAAGATTCTTTTCTAAATCAACATTTAACCGATTCGGAATGTGTAGATTTCTTAAAGTCAAACAGGGAATTACCAAGCGACACAATACGTATAGCACAAGAAGGAGAGCCACCATCACCACCACGACCACCACAAGAGGGAGAGCCACCATTACCACCACCACAACCACCACAAGAGGGAGAGCCACCATCACCATCACCACAGCCACCTACCCCAGAAAATATAGAAAAAAATCCCCCACCTCTAGAAAGTCAACCTACAGACTTACCCGCACCTTCCCCTGAAGAAATTCAGCAAAAGTTAGACCCCCTGGAAAATGGACGTTCTAAAAGATTAGAAAGATTATTGCAGCGACTCGAAGAAAACAAAAAAAAGTCAGAACAGCAGTCTTCTAACCAAGAAATAGTTGTAAGAGTTGAGGAAGTTCCTCTGGAAACACCGCAGCTTCCAGAACTCAAACTACCACCAATAGACGAACCGCTAAAAATTTATCAGCCCATAGGTTATTTATTAGGTAGCGTCGGTTACTTTCATACAAGTAATATCTTTTCTTCTCAAACCAATCCAATTGATGACGGCTTAATTTTTACAGGAATTACATTAGCCGCATCACCCTTCAAAATTGGACCACAAACTTACTTAAATGGCTCCATTGATGGTAGTATAATTACTTATAGCGAGCAATCGGAATTTAACTATAACCAAATAAGATTCAACTTGGGTGTTTTCCAGCAGTTGACGAGTAAAATGTACAGTGAAATTGGCTGGAATAATCAACAATTATTTTATTCAAAAGATAGCGATCGCTTTAATTTTGGATCGGGAGATAAATTTTTAGATGAAAACTCTTTCCGCTTCTCTATAGGACGAAGAGACTCGTTAGCACCAAAATTAAACTTAGATAGCTTCTACGAACTTCGCCTAAGTCTGACAAATCCACCCGAAAAACGTAACCGAATTATTAACTATATTTGGTTCTCTTTAAACTATAACTTACAGGAATCATTGCGGGTCGGTATCGATTATCAATTTAACATTTCCAACTTTTTAGAACGAAGCAGAGAAGACCAATATCATCGACTATCCGCAAACTTAAAATATGGCATCTCAGACCTGAGCAGCATTAACTTACAAAGCGGCTTTACCCTAGGTGGTTCCACAGACAGTAGGATTGATTTTAACGGCTGGTTTTTTAGCGTAAATTATAACTTCGATTTAGGAAGATTTTAAGAATAGCTCAAAGGTTAAAGGTCAAAGGTCAAAGGTATTAATAATTAACTACCAATTCCCAATTCCCAATTCCCAATTCCCAATTCCTAATTCCCAATTCCCAATTCCCAATGCCCCATCTCAATACGCTATAATTCATAACTAATCCAATCACTCCAACTACCGGGATAAAGTTTACCCGTGTGAATCCCTGCTAATTCTAAAGAAAGTAAATTGACGCAAGCAGTAACACCAGAACCGCAATAAACCATAATTTCTCGATTGGGTTCTAATTCTGACCAGCGATCGCGTTGCTGTTGCTCTGGAAGTAAACAACCACGCTCGTCGGTTACGTCTTTCCAAGGGTAATTAAGCGCACCCGGTATATGTCCGGCTATTTTGTCAATTGGTTCTGTAATACCTTGATAGCGATCGCTTTCTCTTGAGTCTACTAAAGCTGTTTGAGGTGAATCTTTGCGATTTATTACAGATTCCCTATCGACTATCATCTGTGTTTGTAACTGCGGTGTAAATTTACCATTACGTTGAGAAGGAACAATATCTGTAACTGGATAATTAGATGCAAACCATCCGCTAAAACCTCCATTTAAAACGGCTACTTGTTCGTGTCCCAAATAGCGTAACAACCACCACAAACGAGACGCAAAAGCAAGCCGCGAATCATCATAAGCTATAACTAAGGTTTGCCCAAAATTTACGCCCATTGCCGACAATTTATCAGCAAATTGCGTTGGATTAGGTAAAGGATGCCTACCTCCATGCTGCTGTACGCTCGATGAAAGGTCTTGATTTAAATCTAAATAATATGAACCTGGAATATGACTTGTTTGATATTCCTGTTTCCCCTGTTGTGAATTAGCTAAGGAAAAACGACAATCCATTAGAACAATATCAGTATCGTTCAGATGTTCAAAAAGCCATTTATTAGAAACAATAAAAGATGTGTTTTTCATAATTATCATTTAGCAATTATCAATTATCAACTACAAGACTACTAATTAATTTTTTAAAATTCGCAAATAAGCTTTCTATTCCCAATTCCCAATTCCCCATTCCCCATTCCCTAATAATGAATCAAGATTTTACACCTCAACTTACAGCAGATGGCTCCCAAACTTTCTTTTCTGAAGAATTTAACGAATTATTTCATAGCCATTTTGGAGCAAGGCAAGAAAGTTATTTTAAGTATGTTGTTCCTACCTTATTAATAGAAAAAGCTGAATCACCCATTTTACGATTATTAGATGTTTGCTATGGACTAGGATACAACACGGCAACCGCTATTCAAAAGATCTGGGAAGTAAATCCTAACTGTTATATAGAAGTAGTTGGTCTTGAATTAAATCCTCAAGTACCCCAAGCTGCGATTAAACATAATTTATTTGATACTTTGAATATCGATTTGATCGAAATTTTGACGGGCTTAGCTTTTGAATACCAAGTACAGACAGAACAACTAAAAAGCACATTGATAATTGGTGATGCTAGAGAGAAAATTAGCCAAGTGTATCAATCTGGTTTTAAAGCTGACGCAATTTTTCTCGATCCTTTTTCACCTCCTCAGTGTCCTCACTTATGGACTATTGAATTTATTAAACTAGTCTCCCTGTGTTTACAACAAGATGGTTTGTTAGCAACTTACTCCTGTGCTGCTGCTGTACGCACGGCACTTTTAAACGCTGGATTGAGCATTGCTGCAACTCCACCCATTGGTCGAAAAACCCCTGGAACCATTGCTGGGTTTAGCCTTGAAAGATACCTAAGTAAAGAAACACAATTATCTCAACAGGAAAAAGAACATTTGCAAACTCGTGCTGCTGTTCCCTATCGAGACCCAGCACTGATTGATTCCCCATCTGCGATAATCCAACGTCGCGAGTCCGAGCAACAAACTTCTAATTTAGAACCTACTTCACGTTGGCGCAAACGCTGGCGGATGGTAAATTAATTCACCACAACTGCGGTAATTGCTTGTATCGTATCTGTCTACGCATGACCGCAACTTCTCCCATTACTTATGCAGAATATATAGTTACAATTAATACTTGCTTGGTAATATGTACCATTGTCAAAACTTTTATATAATGTGATGTAAATCACTTTTGATTAGATAGAGTGTCACTGTCATGGTCTGCCGAACATAGTTGAATAACTATATTCTTAATTCGGTAAAACTGCTATTAATGCTTTACTCAAGATTGTTTGCCTAAACAAAAAACCTGATTTGAATTAATATAAATAATTCTACTTAAAGATAATGTAAAAACTGTTGTTAAGATAAATTTAAGTGTAAAACCTGATTTAACATTGTTTTTGATTGACGATACTATAATTATAGAATTAGGGAAAGTTTTTAGTAACATTATCTAATTTCTTAAAAAGAAAATCAAAAGAATTAGTCTTGTATTTTCAGTAAATTACTTAGGCATAAATAATTAAAACCTTATAAAAATGCTTTTTAAAATACCTTCAAGTACTAAACTAGTTTTTGAAACATTGCATTGTTGCTATAAAAATGGAGTGCCTTTGTGATTCAATGGAAATCCAATTATACAGGCTCTACCGAGCAAAAAGTTAGTGGGTCAAACCCCGCAAGCTTATATAATCGAGTCGGTAAAAATAATGCCTTAACAACGGAATCAGAACTTCATCGGTCGGAGTTATCCAATAATGACCTAAAAGTTAAAGAAGCTTATCGTGAAGATTCTAATAATTATGATCGGGCTGATGCCGATCGCCGCACCAGCGGTGCTAACGAACGCCATTTACTCATTTCAACAACGTTACAAGCCAAAGGATATACGTCAAATAGCTTTGAAAATGATGTGCCTAAAGTTTTGGTCGTTGACGATCATGCTGCGAGTCGGATGACAGCGGTGGCTCTTTTAGGAATGGAAGGCTACGAAGTCATTGAAGCGGAAAATGGTTCAACAGCTTTGCATTTAGTCACCGAAAAGCAGCCGGACTTAATTCTACTTGATGTAATGATGCCGGAAATGGATGGATTTGAAGTTTGTCAATTGCTCAAGCAAGACGAGCAAACTCGATTGATTCCAGTAATTTTCATCACGGCTTTGAACGATAGGCGATCGCGAATTCGAGGAATTGAAGTAGGTGCGGATGATTTCTTGAGCAAACCTTTTGACAGAGTAGAGTTGGCTGCAAGAGTAAAGTCTTTGGTGCGCCAAAAACGTCTGAATGAAGATTTAGATCACGCAGAGAAAGCGCTGTTTTCTATTGCCAGAGCCATTGAAAGCCGCGACCCCAATACCGGCGACCACTGCGAACGTTTGGTACAGCTAGGAAAAAGGTTTGGTGAATATCTTGGTCTTACCCGCTATCAAATTAGGGATTTGATGTGGGGTGGCTATCTTCACGATATTGGCAAAGTGGGTATTCCTGATTCGGTGTTGCTCAAAAAAGGCAAGCTAACCGCTGATGAGTGGGTAGAAATGAGAAAGCACGTTTTGATTGGGGAAAAAATTTGTCAGCCATTACGCAGTATGCAGGGAGTAATTCCTATTATCCGCAGCCATCACGAACGCTGGGACGGTTCTGGATATCCCCACGGACTCAAGGAAAATGAAATTCCTTTCTTGGCTCAAGTGTTTCAAATGATTGATATTTATGATGCTTTAACAAGCGAAAGACCTTACAAAAAAGCTTTTACGCCATCTGAAGCATTATCAATTATGGAAGAGGAAACTAACAAAGGTTGGCGCAATCCAAAGCTAATGCAGCAGTTTACTGAATTTATCAACACTATAAATAACGGCTAGTTGTAAGCAATTAACATTTCGGTTTGCTATGTAATCGGGTATATTTGAGCCGAAAAGAAAATTCGCATTCATATTTACTTATAGCTGTTGGCTAATTATGGTAGTTGTAGCAATTTTAGCGGCTGGACGCGGTACAAGAATGAAATCAAACCTCCCCAAGGTTTTACATTCTATAGGAGGGAAATCACTGGTAGAAAGAGTTATTCAAAGTGTTGAGCAGCTGCAACCGGAACGTCGCATGGTTATTGTTGGGTATCAAGCCCAAGAGGTGAAAACAGCCTTACAGCCTATTCCCGATTTAGAATTTGTCGAACAAACCGTGCAGTTGGGAACGGGTCATGCCATTCAGCAGTTACTGCCTCATTTAGAAGGTTACAATGGCGACTTACTGATACTTAATGGTGATGTTCCATTATTACGCAGCGAAACTCTGAAAAATTTCTTGCAAACTCACCAAGAAAATCAAAACGCAGCGACTGTACTTACAGCCAAACTCCCCAATCCGAAAGGTTATGGGCGAGTTTTTTGTAATGACGACAATGTATTACAGCAAATTATTGAAGACAAAGACTGTACTCCTGCTCAAAGAGAAAATCAGCGGATCAACGCTGGAGTTTACTGTTTTCGCTGGCAAGATTTAGAAAAAATACTGCCCCACTTAGAAGCAAACAACGCTCAGAAAGAATATTATCTTACCGATGCCGTAACTCAAGTTACCCCAGTTATGGCAGTAGATGTAGAAGATTTTCAAGAAATTGGCGGCATCAACGATCGCTTACAATTATCAAGTGCTTACGACATATTGCAAGCCAGAATCAAAGACAAATGGATGAAAGCCGGTGTAACTTTGATCGACTCTGCGAGCATTACCATTGACGAAACAGTCGAATTAGAGCCAGACGTAATCATTGAACCTCAAACTCACCTGCGGGGCAATACAGTAATTAAAGCAGGAAGTCGCATCGGTCCGGGAAGCTTAATTGAAAACAGTTTGATTGGCGAAAACGTCACCGTCAAATATTCAGTAATTTCAGATAGCGTAGTCCAAAATGGCACCCGAATTGGACCTTACGCTCACCTACGCGGTCATGCAGAAGTTGGTGAAAACTGCCGTATAGGCAACTTTGTCGAACTGAAAAACAGCAAACTAGGCAACGGTACCAACGCCGCTCACCTGTCTTACTTAGGAGATGCAACAACCGGCACCAAAGTAAACATCGGAGCAGGTACCGTCACCGCTAACTACGACGGCGTTAAAAAGCATCAAACCAAAATTGGCGATCGCACAAAAACAGGTTCTAATAGCGTTTTAGTTGCACCAATTATCTTAGGTAATGATGTATACGTAGCCGCCGGTTCAACCATCACAGAAGATGTCCCCGACAACAGCTTAGTCATCGCCCGTCAGCGTCAAGTGGTTAAAGAAGGCTGGGAGATGAAGAAAGATTAAGGGACAAGGGGATGGGGGGATGGGGAGATGGGGAGATGGGGGGGACAAGGAGTAATATTTTTAATTCTTAACTCCTAACTCCTCACTCCTCACTCCTAACTAAATGCCCAAATCCTGACCTTTAACCTTTGACCTTAATTACCAACTTCCTACCTGCATTTCTTGTGATGCTTCCAATGTATCGCCGATGTTTTCGCCGTCGTGGTAAGCAGCAAGCAATATTTGGCTAGTCTTACCCCAAGCAATGGTTCCTTTGGCATCAAGGGCGATCGCTCCTAAGTCCCGCTTATTTTGTTGCGATTCAACAAATGTTCGCTGCATCGCATCTTTGAGGGTCATACCATCACCGACGCGCACCACAATTCGAGGTGCCAAACATTCATCGATAATGTCTTCGCCAATTCCCGTACAGCTGACTGCTGCATCCTTAGTAGCATAATTACCAGCAGGCATCGCAGAATCACTGACACGTCCGATACGCTCGAAGCCCTTGCCGCCAGTGGAAGTTCCTGCTGATAGATTACCCCTACCATCTAAAACGACTACGCCAATAGTTCCACGTCCGGCATTACTGTTTGATACCAGTTCCTTTGGAGCTACAACCCCAGCCATAGTACTTTTAAAGTTGTCTTGACGCTCCTGCAACCATTCTTCTAAGCGCGTGTCAGTTAAAGGATTGTAACTGGGAATCCTTAATTCCCGCGCCAACTCAGCAGCACCGTAATCCGAAAGCACCCGGTCTGGAGAACTTTGTAAACCTTGAGCCAAATCAATTGGATTTTTGACTCGCGTAATATTAATTACACCGCTAAAACTTTGTGCAGTGCCATCCATTAAAGCTGCACTCATACGGATTTGACCATCGGATTGCAGCACCGAACCAGTACCGGCATTAAAACAAGGATTATCCTCCAACATTTGACAACCCTTAACCACCGCTTCATTTGCGCTACCACCCGACATCAGTAAAGAATATACTTCTTCTATTACCTTATAAAGAGAGCGGCGTACCATTTCCACTCCTCCTTTATCCTTAAGAGAGCTACCAGCCCCACCGTGAATAATTAATTTAGGTTGTACCAAGAGATTCATTTTTATTATTTATTGTGTAAGTCTTATTAGGGATTTAATTTTTACCCTCAATATTCGTTTCCGAACGCCGACGACGGCAACGCTCAGAACAATATTTTACGTCATCCCAGCAATCTGCCCATTTTTTGCGCCAAGTAAAAGGACGCTGACATACCGGACAAATTTTGGATGGTAAATCCGATTTAGAACGGGTACGTGCCATTAATACTGCTACAAAAAATTAATTATAACCAAGGAATAGTTAGAATTTAGGAGTTAAGAATTAATTATTCTTTCCCATGCCCCATGCCCTATACTTTATTCCAACGGTAGAAGCAAACGACTAACTATCCGACCATCTGGTAATTGATAAAAATCCAATTGTCCTTGAAGTTGTTTTATCAGTTTTTTACATATTGGTAGGTGCTTCATTGGTGGTTGTTTGAGCTTAGAAGGAGCAAGTATATCGGAGTTGGTATCTTGCTGCAACTCGAATAATAGCTGGGGATGAATGGTACCGTTATCTGTAATAGATATTTCGACAATTCGCTGTTCTGAACGACGACACCAAATATCGATTCTTCCACCCTCTTGAGAACGTTGACAAGCAGCAATTAATAATTCGCTGAGAATTAACTCGATTTTCACAATGTCGCCGCTTATGGTTAATTGTGAGTTAGAAATAAGCGAATCATCTATATCTAATTGCTCGTCCTCTAATTTTTGTCCTAAACCATGCACTCCAATCCAGAGCTTGTGTTGTTTGACTAGCTTGTTAACTCCTTTCAAAGAACGTTTAACTAAACTTGCGATCGAGACTGTTTCTCGATTAAAAATTAATTGCCACTGTTCCAGTTTTAATAACGCAGTTGTAGAAGCAACGGTATTGTCTAACTGTCGTAGTAATTGCTGATAGCGTGTCAAAGTTAGCTGGTTATTAGGAATACCTAAATCGTGCATTTGACTGAGTAACATTACTATATTGCTGCGCGTATCTTCAAAACGCCGATGTTTGTACCAGTTAAGTTGCTGCAATTCCTCGGTTTTTAACTCAAGCAGTTGTGTAACTTGTTTTTGCCGACGCGACCAGGCTAATTGGTTGACAAGGGTTTCTACAGCATTTAAAGTTTCTGGCAACCATTTACGTTGGTGGTAGTCTGCCATCAATACTACGCCGGTGGGTTCATATTCAGCAGTACGCAAGGCTATGACCAAAACTTCTCCGATACCCGAACCGCAAAGCCATTGTCTAGTAGATTCCGGTAAATCCCCAGCATTAACGTTGACCAATCCGGATGTAGTTAGAGCCGAGTGAATTAGTACATCAGTTTGGATGGGGATAGTAGTATCGGCAACTATTGTAAAGCGATCGTTAGCAACAACCACAGGTATAATTTGAGCAAATTTTTCGCCGGGATGCCAAGACAAGAGTACGGTTAAGGGACAGTTGAGAATTGCCGCTATTTGTTCGAGGACTATAATTTCAGATTTTTTTTCACCAATGTTTGTATTTTGATTTGTACTCTGAATGGGTTCGAGAATGCGTAAGCTCTGCTCAAAGGTCTGCCAAATTTGTTGCTGATGTTGATTTTGTTGGGTTAGTTGCCATTGACGGACAATTACTCCTAGCTGTTGAGCAACTACTTGGGTTAATTCCTTTTCGGCTGTTGTCCAGGAGCGATTGTTTTCGTTGGCAATCATTAAAATGGCATCAGGTATCTTTTGAGGAGTGCAGTTGCTAACCAAAATCGAATGCAGTCCCGCTTCGAGCAAAGAAGAACGCCAGTTGAAAAATCGTAAATCCTCTTCTAAGTTCTCTACACCTACAGCTTGTGTAGAACGCTCTAAAAGTTCTGCATCTACTTCTTTTAATTTATTTAAACTAAATTTTAAAGGTCGGCGATTATGCGATTGACTTTGGTAAAAAAAGCTATATTCATATCCTTCATGCTCGCAAAACAATAATAAAAATCGAGTCGCAGCTAATCGATTTAAAACTTTTGCCGCACAGCTACTTAAAACTTGTTCAATATTTTCATCACTATAAATGCTTTCTACTATCTCACTTTTAAGAGTCGCGTCTGCTTGAATTTGTTTGATGTTAGTTTCCATGTTTTCGGTCAGGGAAACCAAGGAAATTAACCCCGCAGCACCTTTAACAAAGTTTTTATCTGCTTCAGACCAGATACGAGGTTCTTTACCTTCTACTGCTAAAAATCCCAACAAGTCTTTTTGCCAAAGAATCGGAGCAACCAAAAGACTGCGGACATCAAGTCGTTTCAATAGCTTTTTGGTACTATAACTTTTTAGAGAACTGCGTCCTTCTCCAATCCAAACTAGTTGATTTGCCGACAAAGCATAATAAAAGTCGCTCAAATCTTCTACCGTTACGGCATTTTGCGCTTTATTTTGAATTGATTTACCAGTATTCAAATATTGAGTACTAATTCTCCGCCAAAAGTAATGTTCTTGGGGATCAAACCAGTAAACGTTCGTGCGAGTGGGAATAATAAACTGATGAGTGGCAGACACTACAGCCTCTAACCTTTGTTCTAAAGTTGCTAGAGTTCTTAGTTTTTCCAACAGTCGCAACAATACTTCGTCGGGGTGCTTGGTTTGCTTGTATTGCAAATCCATTTCAAGTTGAAAAAGTGCCGTACCAAGTTCTCCTACTACAATATTTAAAAGTGCTTTAGCTTCGCTACCTATTAAGTAACCCCAGCGTTTAGAACCCAGCATTACCACACCCAAACAACGGTCTTTGTGGCGGATGGGTAACATAATGGTTCCTTGAATCTCGAACTTTGTAGCAATTTCTTGCCATCCTTCCGCTCGTTTTTCCATTCGTAAATCAGCTACACCCATTGGACGCTGCTGAATCACCACTTGTTCTAACAAATCTCCCGGACTCAAAACCATCCGTTGCTGTAAATAACTATTGTCACTATCAGGTGTCACGCCGCCTTTACCGAACAATATATGATTGAGACGGTCGTAAAGAGCAATCCAAATTAGAGGATAATCAAACTGCTCTTTTAAATATGAAATAATCGTTTCAATGAGAACGTCAGCATTATCCTCTTCCCTCAAAGTTTGAAGGATGCGCCCTAATGTAAAGATTTGCTGCTCGGCGGCTGAAAATTTTTGATGCTGCCTCATCTGATTCTCGGTAAATATAGCCTGTTACTATATAAGATGCCCAGAAAACTACCTGGATTTAAGCTCGTCAAATATTTGTCGAAATATAATCGTCAATAAAAGCTGTAATTCAATTTTCTTAAATTAAACCAAATTGGATATTTATCAAGTTGCACTTCGTCCGCTGTTATTTAATCTAATCAAAGCAGACCCCGAAAACCTGCATTCAAAGACAATTCGCACCTTGGAATGGTTGGGACAAAAGAGCGATAAGCAAGGCGATCGCCTTTATGCGTTGGTTAAAAGCCGCTTACAACAATCATTTTGTCTGCACGATTCCCGTTTATCACAATCGCTGTTTGGGCTACAATTCCCCAATCCCGTCGGTTTAGCTGCCGGATTTGATAAAGATGCTGTGGCTATTCCTATGTGGTCGAGTTTGGGTTTCGGTTTCGCAGAAGTCGGAACTGTAACATCACTTGCACAGCCAGGAAATCCTCGTCCCCGCTTGTTTCGCTTACCAAAAGACCAGGCTGCTCTTAACCGTATGGGTTTTAATAATTGCGGTGCGGATGCGATGGCCGCACGTTTAGCAAAACGCACTGCAAAACCAGAACTTTTAATTCCTATAGGTATCAATTTAGGTAAATCGAAAGTCACACCGTTAGAAGAAGCCGCAAATGATTACCGTTACAGCTTTAAACTACTGAAATATTACGGTGATTATTTTGTAGTTAATGTTTCTTCGCCCAATACGCCAGGATTACGAAAATTACAAGATGCAGCCATGCTCAGTTCAATATTGGATGCTTTACACGCAGAAAATGATTTACACAAACCAATATTCGTGAAAATTGCGCCGGATTTGGAGTGGGAAGCAATTACAGAAATTGTATATTTAGCTCAAAGCTATAAATTAGCGGGAATTATTGCCACCAACACAACAATTAACCGCGAGCGGCTCAATACTCAAATACTCGCTCAAACTGGTAAATCAATATCAGAAGAAGCAGGTGGAATCAGCGGTAAACCAGTACGAGAACGTTCTACGGAGATAATTCGGTATATTTGGCAGCAAAGCCAAGGGCAAATCCCCATCATCGGTGTTGGTGGTATTTTCACCGCAGAAGACGCTTGGGATAAAATTACTGCTGGTGCAAGCTTAGTTCAAGTTTATACTGGTTGGGTTTACGAAGGACCTGGAATGATCCGCCGCATTCTTCAAGGTTTGCTTGGGAAATTGTCAGAAAATGGATTGACTAATATATCTCAAGCAGTGGGATTAGCAGCTAATAAATCGGGGGTCGGGTAGTCCAGAACGCCCGCAGGCTAGAAGCCTGGGGCTATACCTACAAAGCCTACCTGCGTAGGCTGAATTCGGCGCATCTTTATACAGAAACGGTATTAATAATCAAATCTTTTATTTATTGCAGCGATAAAGTTGATAAGGAATGCCGATCCGATAATGTTGATTAATATCAATATTACAAGATAATGATTGAGAGACTTTCATTTGTTCGGGATACTCGCGCCGTAATCTTCCGGGGGCAAATATCCATAAGTTGAGTTGAGAAATATTTGGATCGGGTAGTTGAGAAAACTTTTCAAAGATTGATTGCCAACCAGACTTTTGATTGAAGAAAGCAAATTTAGAATAATTTGAAACAGGAATATTACTATTTTGAAAAGACTTAACTTCTTGCTCTAAAGCCAAAGCAAAACTTAAGCCCAAAGCTACATCCTGATAGTTGCTATATGCCATGACAGCCATAACCGGGACTGGAGGTTCTTGATATATATTTTGGGCTACTTGTTGAGGTAAATATGGTTTTTGAAACGCTAAGTCAGATACGACAAAAATACAACTGATAAAGCTAACTATTAGAATAATCGGTAGTGATTTTGATATATTTTGAGATTGATTTTTTGTATTGCAATGACTACAACTAGATTGTTCTTGGATCGGCACACTAGCGGCAATCAAAGCGCTGAAGCTGGGATAATAAATAAAGTTGTAGCGGGGTGCAACTGTAATATCTTTACCAAGTACGTAAGAAATGATTAACATTCCTAACAATACAAAAGCTGTGAAACTTAATAAAGTGATAGTAGATAAACGAGTGTGTGGTTCTTTTAATAAAAGCTTGATACCTCGAAATACTTTCCATCCCAACCAACCCGCGAACACGATCATTAGCAATGCGGAAATAATTATAATTGGTAAAGGCTGCTTTTCTACAGGTAACACAATTACCATTGAAACCCAACTAATCAAAGTTTGATACAGCGGTTCGATATGTTGAGGAGTCGGCAACCAACTGGTTTCGGAACGATTTAAATGATTTTTTATGACCCAAAACCAAGGAATTAAGCTAATTACAACAGCACCTGTATTGAATAAGACCAGCATTAACCAAATTTGGATATTGATAATTTTCACCTTTCTCCAAATCAGCAACAATAAGGTAGCAACTTGAGCAATAAAGGCGATAATGCAAAAATAATGAATATAAATACTGATACTATTAATAATTGTCCATAACAGCCAGACCCAAATTCTAATCTTAAGCTGGGATGCAAAAATATCTCGTTGAATTTGTATAAGTGCTAACAAAGATAAACTTATCGTCAGCATCGGTAAAGTGTAGTGTCGTGCTTCTTGGGATAAATAAACCGCGAAAGGGGAAACAGCGACAATTGCAGCACCCATCAATCCCGCTTGACGAGAAAAGGCTAATCGGTTGAGAAAATACACTGCTACAACTAAAGCTACACCAAACCATACAGATGGCGATCGCAATTTACTCACCCAATGTTCTCCCAAGGGTTGCATCCATCCCAAAAGCGCGTACATCCCGCAAAAATACAGCGGTGGATGGGTAGAGTCAACAGCAACATTTTGAGCAATTTGAGGACAACTTACGCCAGTTTGATAACTAAAAATATCACGCAAATTCTCCAAAGGAAACACTACATCCAAAGGAATGGAACTATAATTTTTACCTAAACTAAAGATAGCGGTGATAACTTCATCCATCCACAAAGGCTTGAGTTCTAAATTCCAAAAACGTAAAATGATCGCGATCGCAATTAAAAAAGTTAAACCAAAATAATGTAAATTCAGCTTCCGATTTGTCATCATTGAATTATTAGCTATTTGAGGAAATAAGATAAGTTCAAACCGACCTCAATATTTTTTTAATATAGAAAATCTACATCTCTTTATTCTCATATGTCAGACGCTAATTCCATCTATCCAGTGCCAGAAAATCCTTTGTCAGTACCACAATTGGCGATGTTGCATACATCGAATTCGCGTGCAGCCGCAATTGCAAATATCCGCAATTCTTTACGTTCCGGACAACAACAAATGGCTGACTGGACAGGTGGTCCTTTAGCGGTTTCTGCGGTACCTGGTGCCGGGAAATCTACAGGAATGGCTGCTGCTGCGGCAATTGCGATCGCCCGTCAATACCAACATAACTCTTCACGTCCCACAAAAAACCGTCAATTAATAGTTGTTACTTTCACTCGCTCTGCTGCTGCTAATATTAAAGCCAAAATTCGTAAATATTTAAGAGAAGGTTTATCTTTACCTCAAACGGGTTTTGTCGTTTATACTTTACACGGTTTAGCGTTAAATATTGCCAGTCGTCATCCCCAATTATCTGGTTTAGAACTAGATTACGTAACATTAATTACTCCCAATCAAAGCCACCGCTTCATCCGTACCGCAGTCGAGAAATGGATTGCAACCAATCCTAGACTGTACGCTCAATTAATGGAAGGTATGCAATTTGACGGAGAAGAAACCGAAAGATTGCGTCGTCAATCGGTTTTACGGACGGAAGTATTACCGGAATTAGCAACGACGGTAATTCATGAAGCTAAAAGTTCCGGAATAACACCTCAAAATTTACATCAATTAAGCGAGCAAAGCATCGATACATATGAAGTATTGCAAATCGCTGCCGGACTATACGAACAATATCAGAACTTGATGCGCGATCGCGATTTCATCGATTACGACGACATGATATTAGCAGCATTGCGAGTCTTGGACAACGAAAGCGCTAGAAAAATCGAGCAAAATCAAGTATTCGCCGTATTTGAAGACGAAGCCCAGGATTCCAGCCCGCTTCAGACCAAGTTGTTAGAAATATTAGCTAGTGAAGGAGAGGGGGAAAGTTCACTTCCAATTACCAATTCTCAAATCAATTTAATCCGCGTTGGCGACCCGAATCAAGCGATTAACTCTACTTTTACTCCTGCTGACCCGATTTATTTTCGCCAGTTTTGCCAAGAGTGCGATTCTCAGGGACTTTTAGCAACTATGGATCGAGCCGGTCGCAGCAATAGAATGATTATCGAAACTGCAAACTTTGCTCTCGATTGGGTAAATAGTCTCTACCAAAGCAAGCAAAAATCTTCTTCTCCCCATCCCCCCATCTCCCCATCCCCCCATCCTCCCCTTCCCTTTCGCGATCAAAGAATCCTTCCCGTTGATTTCAACGACCCGCAACCAAATGCAAATCCCGCCGCAGTGGGACGCGGAGTTGAAATTTATACGCCTGATGATATACATAATACCGTTGAATTACTGTCGAAAAGAATTATCGAACTTTTTCCTCAAGACAACGAAAACAACGGCAGCGCGGCGATATTAGTCAGAGAAAATCGTCAGGGGAACTGGTTGAGTCAAGCACTCAGACCAATTTGTAAAAAGCATAATATTTTACTTTACGACGTAGGCGAACAAGACCGACACTCCCACGTACCAGAAGAAATATTGGCAATTTTACAATTTTGCGATCGCCCTCATTCTCCCGATTTTCTCAAAGCTGCTTTGGGGGTTTTAGTGAAGCGTCGATTAATCGAACCCCAAGATTTAAACGCATTAGCTTCCTTACCCGAAGAATTCTTGTATCCTTCTCCTTTAGCATCAGCGCAAACCGAAGCTGTGATCAAAGCCGCTGAATTTTGCCGCGACTTACTCAACGCTCGTTTAGAATTGCCTTTGTACCAGCTAATATCTTTTATTGCTTTAAAACTAGATTATCAGCAAGCCGAATTAGCAACCGCAGATAAACTTTCAGAAAGAATCAACCATCAAATTGCCGGTGAGATTTCAATGGGGACAATGCTGGGAGTACTCAGCGAAATCGTCAGTTCCGAACGCTTTGAACCAGTAGATACTGAAGATTCAGAAGCGCGTTATACCCGGAGCAATCAACTGACAATCATCACCATGCACAAAGCCAAGGGTTTAGATTGGGATTACGTATTTTTACCGTTTTTGCATGAAAACTTAATACCGGGTAAATTTTGGGTTCCACCACAAAGAAAATTCCTGGGTGACTTTACCTTATCAGAAGTAGCTCGCGCTCAAATCCGCGCATCCCTCCACGGAGAAAGAACCTTACCCGATGTCATGGAAGCGTGGGAACAAGCCAAGCATTTGAAAATTGCCGAAGAATACCGTTTGCTTTATGTTGCTATGACCAGAGCAAAACGTTTGTTGTGGTTATCAGCAGCGAAGGAAGCACCGTTTACCTGGAGTAAACCTGATAATTTGCAAAAACAACCACCTTGTCCTGTGTTTTCGGCTTTGAAGCGGGAGTTTACGGAATGTGTGGTGGGGGAAATGGCTCAGCCTTTAACGTCAATTCGGAATTAAAAAACCGCAGCAAGAGAGATAATTATTGTAGGTTAGCTTCACGGTGCTTTTACAATCATGATGTTTAACGAAGGAATTAGAAATTGCACCGTAACCCAACATTAATGTCGCGAACAAACAAATAAGATGTTGGGTTACGACACGATTAAA
>NZ_JAYGHM010000073.1:17612-24608 GCF_034931125.1 Rivularia sp. UHCC 0363
TTCTCGTTTCAAATCAAATTTATATGCTGTCTAATCCAACTTACAATTATATTTTATGGATAAAATACCTTTCTTCTTAAAAGCAATTATAGTAGCAATTAACTTAATAGGTTTTGGGTATCTTACTTTATCTAATCTTCTAACAATATCTAAACAAACATCAACCAAACTTATTATAACTTTTCGACCAATACTAAGCCTGAGTATAGGAATAATCATAAGCCAAATTGTAATACTATACCTATTCTTTGCTGTTAATATTGTTCCGATTCACAAAATTACTTGCGAGCATTCTATACAAGATATCTCAACAGCAAATTTTGATTTTAATCTCAAGCACAAATATCTGCCAACAAACTGTAAAATCTCTGAGATTAATTTATTCAATAATGAAAACAATTTAAAGCTAATTCCAAACCTGCTTCAAGCAAAAATAGAGCAAATTGAAACTGATGAGCAAGATAAATCAAAATATAGTTATCGAATGATTTTATTAAATCAGAGCGAAACTATTCCTTTTACTGACTACACATATATAAATTCAAAAATTGACGAACTTAGATTATTCGCATCATCTATTAATGATTTTTTATTCGACAGTAGAGAAATAAAATTAGTACGTATTATAGATGAAAGATATTTAGTTTATGCCGGTATTGGATTAAGCATATTCTTTGCACTAATATTTTTATTGCTAATATTGACAGGTTTATTCATTGATTTTTGTTTTGATAAAGAAACAGCTTATTTGACGGTCACTCGTTATAGATGTTTGGGAATATTCGGTAAACAAGAATTTAAATATTCTTTCAATGAAATTATAGATGTTAAAAATGAACGTATTGAGACTTCGGAAAGTTATCATAATAGAGTTTGTGTAAAAGTGCCTAATGAAAAGTTATTCTTAACCCCAACAATATCTTTTTCAAGAAGTGTAAGTATAGGATTTTTTCGACAGCATATTGAGAATAAAGACTATATAGTCAAAGTTATTAAAGATTTTTTAGGAATGAAATAAAACATCGGCTTAACATAAGGATTCTGATTACAATTCAAATTTCCAAATCTGTCTAGTCCAACCTACCAAATATGGTATTACCAATAAAAATACAAAATACCCCTCAATAAATGAGGAGTATTTCAAGGTAAAGGTTACTTCGGGATTTTTGTAGTTAAATTAGAGTTCAGGATTAGATTTGCGACGACGCTTCATAAACATTGTACCCGATACTAAACCAAGTCCAATTATGCTTGCAGGTTCCGGAACCTTAGTTTTAACTGGTGGTTCAGGTGGTCGATTTGCGATAAAGATTGAAGCATGAGATAAAGCCTGGGCTTTACCCTGCTTGTTTTGAGAAACACCTATAGTGTTAAATAATCCATCCAAAGCACCTTGTTTTGTAAAATCAAAGTCTTCAAATAGATAAGCGCTATAGCTGTCACTACTCTTAAGACTGATCACAAATGTATTGCTAGTCAGCGCTTGATTTAATTTTAAAGAACCATTAGAAGTAGTATCATCAGCGAAAAAAGCTCCTCCATCTGATTTTCCAAAAAGTTCCCACTTTACTCCAGAACCAATATCAAAAAGTCCGTTATTTAGTTGACCAACCAAATCTCCACTTCCTGTGTCATTACCGCTGAAAGGTCCTTCGCAAGCTGTAGCAAAGATTCCTCCTAAAGACACATTATTGGTCGAACAAGCAACGCTGCTGCTCGTTGAAGCCGGAGGATTGCTGGTTGTTTGAGCAGGAGGATTGCTTGTTGTTGAAGCCGGAGGATTGCTGGTTGTTGAAGTTTGGTTATTTTTTCCGTTTACTTTAGCGTGTGCTGGTGCAGCAACTAGAGATACAGCAAATCCGGTTGCAAGTAAAGTAGAACAAACGAATTTTGATAATGCGATCGCCATTTTTAATCTCTTAAATGTTTATTTAAATAGAGTTGTTTGATTAACTCCTTTATCACTATTACATTGATAATTCAATATCATCAACAATGGCAATATTCATGCTTGTTAAATTACAAAAACTTTTTAAAACTGTTTTTTTATGAGCTAATTTAAGTATTATTATTCAAACTTAAAATAAATAATATATAAGATTATATTCGAGATATGAAACTTAAGTGTTATTACGCAATCGTATTATTTAAAAATAGCACAATTATTAAATTTTCTAATCTCGCGTCGTATTTATGAAAATAAAATTTACAGTTTACCTGCTGAATTTACATTAATATCGTCTAATATCAATGCCAATTGTAAAGATTAGATTGTATGTGCGATCGCGCATACAACGCAACCTACAAATAAATATAAATAATTGTAGCTTGGGTTAAGTGCAATTGTAATAATGATTCTTACCACCGGAATTCATATTGCACCGTAACCCAACATTAATGTCGCGGACAAACAAATAAGATGTTGGGTTACGACACGATTAAAGGATTCTCGTTTCAAATCAAGTTGATTTGCGTGTCTAACCCAACCTACGAAGAACTAATATTAGGAACCAACTATCTAAATACTCGCAACCGAACCACCATCAACGCGATAATTCGCACCAAGTACAAAACTAGCCTGCTGGGAACACAAAAACGCAATTACCGCAGCGACTTCTTGGGCTTTACCGCGACGGTTTAATTCGAGGTTAGGACGCTCCTTTTTTAGAAATTGAGAAATCGCTTCTTCAAAACTAATCCCTTTTTCTTCGGCTTGTTTTTTCATCATCGCGTCTGTCATGGGAGTTGCGATAAAAGCAGGGGATACTGAATTTATCAATACACCATCTTTACCGTAAGCTTTTGATAATCCTTTGGCTAAATTGAGTACTCCAGCTTTTGCTGCACAGTAAGGTAATTCGTCTGCGTAAGGTTGTAAAGCATCTTCGGAACCGATCAAAACGACTCTTCCCCAACCGGATTCCCGCATCGATGGAATGAAAGCACGACAAACGCGCACTGCTGACATCAAATCTACCTCAAGTGCTTCGTGCCAATCTTCATCGGATATTTCCAGAAAATCTCCTGTTGCTCCAGTAATTCCGGCTGCATTAACTAAAATATCAACTTTGCCAAAATGTTCTAAAATTTGAGTCTTAGCTTTTTCTACTTGCTTAAGTTCTCTTAAATCTGCTTGAAAACCCATTACCTCGCTAATTTTCCCAACTTCCTCAGTAGCTTGCTTTAAGTTCTCATCTGTTTTATCAAGTAAAGCTACTTTTACACCCTCAGCAGCCAGCAATTTCGCCGTTGCCATACCAATACCAGAATCACCACCAGTGATGACAGCAACCTTATCTTTAATACCAAAATCCATAATAAATCAATTATCAATAAGCGATGACTGTTTGAAGTTTATTTCAAGGTTTTGATATTTTAATCGTTCCGGGGTTCTGTTTTTTTGTGTTAGGGAAAATAGATTTACATAACCTTTGGTGGTTGAATTTTTTACCATTGTTAGTGATGTTGCATATGTGTAAACGGAAAAAATGTTTTTAAATTCTTAATACCCTCAGACTAGAAGTCTGGGGCTACAGAAACAAAGCCCACCTGCGTGGGCTAAAAAGCTTGTTTAGTCCGCGCAGGCGGACTTTGTAGGTGTAGCTTCACCCTTCTAGGGTGTCGGCGATTACAGAAGCAAAGCCCACCTGCGTGGGCTAAAAAGCTTATTTAGTCCGCGCAGGCGGACTTTGTAGGTGTAGCTTCACCCTTCTAGGGTGTCGGCGATTACAGAAGCAAAGCCCACCTGCTTAATTTCTAGTCCGCGCAGGCGGACTTTGTAGGTGTAGCCGCACCCTTCTAGGGTGTCGGCGATTTTGGATAAAATGAAAACGCAAGCGCTTTTTTCATTACTTCTCGAATATAATCGGTTTTCCCTTGAGTGTAAGCTTCTCTATCATCACGAAATCGCACTGCTAAATCTCGCTTTAATGTTTCATATCGCCGCGCTTCTTGGGGATGTATCCTTAAATAATCTCTAAATAATCGACGCTGCCAAAACTCCCCATCAACTTCCACCACATGAACGTGATGAGTGCGCTTTTCCCCGTATGGTGGCATTCCTTTAACAAAAAACATTTTTTCGGAATTGGGATTATTGCTCCAATAAACATATCCCAAATCTTCAAGGGGTTTAATGGTGCTTTGACCATCTGCTAAACAGCGCACCCCAACCATAATATCGATAATTGGTTTCGCTGCTAAACCCGGTACCGCAGTTGAACCAATATGTTGAATTTCTGCAATTAAATTTCTCAGGGCTTTACGAATAGATTCGGCTTCCCGTTCAAACATATTCGCCCAATCCGGGTTATAATCCACTATCTCTATTTGATCCATAAATTGGTAACTTAGTTCAGCTTTCGCTCGAATTACCATCTATAATATGGGATTGTGTCTAAGTATAGAAGTAGAAGAAAATGCCTAAACTGAAATCTCGTAAAGCTGCTGCCAAACGATTTCGTGCCACAGGTACTGGTAAAATCGTTCGTCGTAAAGCTTTCAAAAATCACATTCTAGAAAAGAAAACTACCGCTAAAAAGCGTAATTTGTCTAAAGCAGTGATTGTTAAAGATTGCGATGCTGACAATGTACGCGGTATGCTTCCGTATTTGTAAATCCTTAAATATTAGGAAATTAGTTGTAAATTATTGGGAAATATTGGGATAAAGTATGTCTAGAGTCAAGCGCGGTAATGTAGCTCGCAAACGCCGCAAAAAAATTCTGAAGTTAGCCAAAGGCTTTCGCGGTTCTCACTCTACCTTATTTAGAACCGCCAACCAACAGGTAATGAAAGCGCTACGTCACGCTTATCGCGATCGCAAAAAACGCAAGCGTGATTTCCGTCGTCTGTGGATTGCTCGGATCAATGCTGCCGTGCGTCAACACGGTATGAGTTACAGTAAATTCATGGGCAATTTGAAGAAATCCAACATTGAAATTAATCGTAAAATGTTGTCACAAATGGCAATTTTAGACCCCGATGGTTTTAGCAAAGTTGCCGAAATTGCCAGTCAAGTAAAATAAATGGGTAAAAAAGTTCGTAGTAAGAGTTTTAACTCTTATGTTGAGGATTAAAATCCTCACTACGAACCGTCACGGATGTAACTGTGTTGCAAAGGATGATTAAATTGTTGAAATTACGGTTAATTCATCGACAAAATAAGCAATACAATCAGCAGCGGTGGTTACATCTGCTACTATCCGCTGTTTTGATTTTGTGTTTAAGTTTATTCCAAGTTATAGAAACACAGCCTGCATTTGCCGCATCGTTAAAAGAAATTCAGCAGCGCGGCTATATAATTGTTGCAGTTAAAGACAACTTCCCTCCTTTAGCATTTCGAGACGAAAGCGGTAATTTACAAGGTCTAGAAATCGAGTTAGCGCAAAAGTTAGCGCAAGATTTGTTAGGTAAACCAGACGCAAGTAATTCAAATAAATTAGACAAATTAGAAAAATTAATTAAATTCAAACCAGTCAGCAACTTACAACGCTTGAGTGCAGTGACAAAAGGTGAAGTTGATATGGCGATCGCTAAAGTAACCGCAACTGCTTCACGGGAACGCATCGTAAATTTCAGCGTTCCTTACTACTTCGACGGCGGAGTGATAGCAACAAAAGACACATCATTTCAAAAGCTAACCGACTTACAAAACAGTAAAGTAGCCGTCCTGAAAAACTCCAGCACCATTGCACCGCTGAGATATTACCTCCCAAAAGCCGACTTAGTAGGAGTTGAATCTTACTTAGAAGGACAAAGAATTATTGATAACAACCAAGTCGCCGCTTTCTCCGCCGATATTACTAGTCTCAGCAACTGGATAAAACAAAACCCTCAATATCGACTACTGCCAAGCAAAATATCAACACAACCCTTATCAGTAGCTATGCCCAAAGGATTGCAATCCGACGAACTACGACGACAAGTAAGCCAATTAATCGCCAGTTACTTAGAAAAAGGTTGGCTCAAAGAACGTACTCAATATTGGGGTTTACCTTAATCACTCTTTCCTATTGCCTAATAATTGATAAATCGTAATTTTTTTGTACCAGTAAATCTAGTATCCTAAATAATAGCTCTGGTCATTGATAATTGATTATGAATAGTAATTTAGCAGTTATTTATCTTTCTATTTTAGTCGGCTTGCTGTTTTTAGCAGTGATAAGCATTTTTGGTCAAATTTTTAAATCTCGCAAACAAGAAGGTTCCTTTTCCAAATTGCGTTCTAAATTAACGAAAGAACCAGGTACGGTTGAAGAATATTATAAATTAGGCAGTATTTATTCTCAGAAAAATCTGTTTACTCAAGCAGTTAGCTTGTTTCAAAAAGCAATCAAAGCAGCAAACGAAGAAGAAGAAACAGATCCTGCAACAGAAAATTATATAACCTTAACTTACAACGGATTAGGTTATGCTTGCTTTGCTCAAGAACAGTATGATTTAGCAATTCGTAATTACAAAGAAGCCTTGAAAAGACAACCGGATTACGTCACAGCCCTTAACAATCTTGGTCATGCTTACGAACGTAAAAAGTTAAATGCTCAAGCTTTGGAAAACTACGAAAGAGTATTAGAACTTGAGCCGAAAAATATTACCGCAAAACGTCGCGCTGAATCATTGAGAAGATTGGTTACGGCGTAAGGATTGGGTGTTTTCCCGCATTGCCGACACCCTCGAAGGGTGCGGCTACACCTACGAAGCCCGCCTTCGCGGACTCAATATTTTTAGCCCACGAAGGTGGGCTTTGTAATTTTAGCCCCACCCTTCTAGGGTGAGGGCTGATGACTAATTGACGATATTTTGTTAATTTTTCCATTCAACAATCTCCTCACGTTCAATACTCACCCGAAAACCCTCTAAAACTTCTTCCCTCTGCGTTCTCTGCGTCTCTGCGGTTTAATCTTATTCCGGCAATGGTGCGTTACGGCATTTTCAAAATATTAATGTAGAGCAGAAACATATTAAAGCCGTAACACACTAGGCTGTTGACTCTGTGG
>NZ_JAYGHM010000073.1:24710-40139 GCF_034931125.1 Rivularia sp. UHCC 0363
CCCTAGTAACACACCCTACAAAATATGAACCATAGTTAAGCGTCTAGTAAGGTTTTATACTCCGGCAATGGTGCGTTACGGCATTTTCAAAATATTAATGTGGAACAGAAACATATTAAAGCCGTAACACACCCTACAAAATATGAACCATAATTAAAATTTATTAACAAAAACGTTACTTAACTTACCGTTATTGCCTCAAAAATCCCCAATTGTTAGAAAAATTAACCGTTAAATCAACTTCTATTAACTTCGCTTCTTCATAAGTACTTATTTTGGGACAATTAAGAACGTCAATAAATTAAAGCATTTATAGTCCAATTTTCGGACAACTTAATTTTCTATAAAAAGGAGAAACTTTTCATGAAATTAGCTTACTGGATGTATGCGGGTCCCGCTCACATTGGTACTTTACGTGTAGCCACGTCTTTTAAGAACGTTCACGCTATTATGCACGCACCAATTGGCGATGATTATTTTAATGTAATGCGATCGATGTTGGAACGCGAACGCAATTTTACTCCGGTGACGACTAGTGTTGTTGACCGTAATGTTCTTGCTCGCGGTTCTCAAGAAAAAGTTGTGGATAATATTACCCGCAAAGACTCTGAGGAACATCCCGATTTAATCGTATTGACTCCCACTTGCACCTCCAGCATTCTCCAAGAGGATTTAGAAAATTTTGTGGAAAGGGCGCAAATGGATGCTAAATGCGATGTGTTGCTGGCTGATGTCAATCATTACCGCGTCAACGAGTTGGAAGCCGCTGACAGAACTTTGCAGCAAGTCGTCAAATACTACATTGAAAAAGCGCGTAAAAAAGACGAACTTCCTACTGGTAAGACTGAAAAACCTTCTGTAAATATTATCGGTATTTCAACACTCGGTTTTCATAACCTCCACGATTGCACCGAGTTGAAAAAACTGATGAACGATTTGGGAGTTGAAATAAACGCCGTAATCCCCGAAGGTGCTTCCGTTCACGAGTTGAAAAACTTACCCCGCGCTTGGTTCAACTTAGTACCTTATCGCGAACTTGGGATGATGTCAGCCAAGTATTTAGAAGCAGAATTTGGAACACCTTACGTTGATATTGCTCCGATGGGTGTAGTAGAAACTGCTCGCTGTATCCGTAAAATTCAGCAGGTAATTAATCAACAGGGTGAGTCAGTCGATTACGAAGAATTCATTAAAGAGCAGACCCTGCATGTATCTCAAGCTGCATGGTTCTCCCGTTCCATAGACTGTCAGAATTTAACTGGCAAAAAAGCCGTTGTATTCGGCGACAATACCCACGCAGCAGCGATGACCAAGATTTTAGCGCGGGAAATGGGAATTCACGTAGTTTGGGCTGGAACCTACTGTAAATATGATGCAGAATGGTTCCGCGAACAAGTGAGCGAATACTGCGACGAAGTGATAATTACCGACGATCATGGTGCAATTGGAGATGCGATCGCCAAAGTTGAGCCTTCAGCAATCTTCGGTACGCAAATGGAGCGTCACGTAGGTAAGCGCTTGAATATTCCTTGCGGTGTCATCGCTGCACCGATTCACATTCAAAACTTCCCCATCGGTTATAAACCTTTCATGGGTTATGAAGGAACCAATCAAATCGCCGATTTAGTGTACAATTCTTTCACATTGGGAATGGAAGATCACCTATTAGAAATCTTCGGTGGACACGATACCAAAGAAGTAATTACCAAAGGAATTTCTGCTGACTCCGATTTAGGTTGGACAAAAGAAGGATTAGCAGAATTGAACAAAATTCCTGGATTTGTACGCGGTAAAGTGAAGCGAAATACCGAAAAATTTGCACGGGAAAGAGGTGTTAAGGATATTAACGTTGAGGTACTTTACGCTGCAAAAGAATCTGTTGGTGCTTAATTAATTAGATTTCGAGTAATGTAATAGGTAATTTAATTAAAAGTCTCTCGTTATCTTTCACGGGAGGCTTTAATTATAAATATCAATTCAAGTTAAATTTATCTTTTAGTTTCACCAATGAACAATGAATCCTTGATACTTCCTCCCAATTGGCAAGATTGGATAACTGTGTTTAGCTATGTAGGTTTTACAGTATTCATTTTTGCCTGCATATTAGTCGCACAAAACAAATAAAACTTCATAACTAAAACAACTAATTTGCAAATTCGTAGAGGAGCAATACCTCTTAATCTCTTCCCTCAGCGTCTAGTAAGGTTGTTTAGAACGAGCAATATTTATCAAAACAACTACTTCTTATAAAATTGGCATACTAAATTACCTGGATCATCTTCTCCAAATGGGACAATTTTCCCATTATTTTGAATTTTGAATTCCCCACGACAGTTATAGATTTCTTCTGGTTGTTTCTTACCATCAATACTAATAGTTGTTCTATAATTCCAATATCTTTTAGCACTACGCTTGATATCAAGAACGCAAATTTCGTGTCCGTTATAATCGCGGCAAGTTATAGCAGCATTCGCCGGAAAAGCGAATGAAAAAGTCATACTTAGCAATAGCAGTACTAAAGCAATCAATTTCATAAATATTGAATTTTATATTTTATGTAGGTCGCGAGAAATTTAGAGAACCCTTTCTTAACCACACTACGACAAAAATAAAGCTATTACAATTATTTCGTACTTGCTAGCGGGGAACTGTCATAGTTTTCAACTAAATCTGCCGCATCGTTATAAATGGCGATCGCCCCTTCAAGCCGAGCATCATCAAAGCCACCGCTACGCATTGCAATTACTTCGATTCCCGCTTTATTTGCTGCTTCAATATCGTAAGGAGTATCACCGATCATCACAATTTCGTCGGGCTGCATTTCAAACTTTTTCAAAGCAGCTTTGACGATATCAGGTGAGGGTTTCGAGTTTTCTGCATCGTCGGAACTTGTAGCGTCATCTTCACTGAGAATATCGTCTACTTTAGCAACTTTGAGTAAAGATGTAAGTACTTTAGAACTTGCTGAAGTTGCAATTATCAAACGTTTTCCTTCTTCTTGCAACTTTAATACCATCTCTCTAGCACCATTAGCGGGAGACATTTTTGGTACAAACTTATCAAGAACTAATTCCTTACGGTAATCGGTTATTTCCTTGCCTTTTCCTTCTTCATCGGAAAGCCCCGGCGCGAATTTAGGAATAATTTTGTCACCACCCATGCCAATTAATGGTCGAACTTCCTCATATTTTACCTCATAACCAAATTTTGCAAATGCTTCTACCCAAGCTTGGGCATGAACATCATTACTAAGGACGAGAGTTCCATCTACATCTAAAATTACGCCTTTAAATGCCATAGTTGAGATATTAAGTAATAAAGTACAAATTATTTTTCATCAATAATTTAACAGTTATAACTTCTTACTAAACTGCTCTCAAGGCAGATATCCAAGCCTCGACTTATAGCCAAGGTTATATATTTAGAAATAAAGGCGGGTACGGGGATCGAACCCGTTCATCCCCTAAATGGTGGAGATTTTAACC
The DNA here is from genome assembly GCF_034931125.1 of Rivularia sp. UHCC 0363. NCBI lineage: Bacteria > Bacillati > Cyanobacteriota > Cyanophyceae > Nostocales > Rivulariaceae > Rivularia > Rivularia sp. UHCC 0363. The sequence goes on from NZ_JAYGHM010000073.1 coordinate 28,196, forward strand.
GATAACCCTCGATTCATCGTCCCGAAATGGGCAAGTTGCGAACCAGGAAAACCCGCCATGAATAAGATGGGGAGATGGGGAGAAAATTTTTATCTCATTCCCACCATCTCTTTAAGTAATTATAATCCGCCTTCTGCCAGCATTTGAATCAAACGCGGCGCACCGGGGTCGAATCCGCCGATGTCCCAACTTAAGGGGTCTTCGGGGTCTACCAAGGTAATCTGATAAGGTGCCAGAGTGATGTAAACGGCTTTTGCATTAGGATTGACTTTTTCGCGATATCGTGCAAGCGCTTGCGATGGATGACTTGTACCAGCCCAACTTTCTGAATCAGTCCAAAAACAAATTACATCGGCTTTGAAGTTGTTTTTAATCATCCAATCATAAGCAACTGAAGCATCTGTACCGCCGAAGTTTTGATTGCTAGCTTTAGCGATCGCCGAGCTAAAACTATCTTTAGCTGTAATACCTAAGTTGCGAAAATCGGTAGCAAAGCCGCGAATCATGTAGTTTTTCTCGGCTTTTGCGGTCACGAGTGCCATTGTGGTGGCGATTTCACAGCAGGTAAGTCCAATAGAACTCACGGTGGTATAAGACATCGAACCAGAAACATCAACCGCGTGCATGAACACTTTACCCGTAGGTTCAACCACATCGAAAGACAGTTCTAACGCTTTTTCTAAAATATCTACTATGCGGCTAACTGGATTCCAAGTCTTCTTACTGCGTCCTAATTTTCCTCCCGACTGATAGGTTTTGAGCGCTTTCAAAACATCAATAGGATGAATGCGACCTTTCCGTAAATGTTCTTTGCTATTTAAAACAGCTTCAGCGCGATCGAGGTTTGCAAGTTCATCGCTTCGCAATACATCCAATTCAGTCAGCGAACCCAAGTTACGCAACATCGCACCAATTGGCATTTCATTAAATAACAATTGCCAAGCTTGTTTATCCATTTTGCCCACGGGTGCAGTCATTTCGTGGGTTAAGCGTCCTTGAGTAATGGCTTCATGGGTTCGATCTGGATTGCGTTTCAACCATTCGTACCACCAAATTTGGGTTAAAGCGGTGCTAGGAATATTCGTGGGTAATTCTTCCCAACCTTTTACTATCCAATGAAACAGTAATTCATGGTCGGGAGTTGGTGGTTTGACGTGAAACAAGCGCAAAGCGTCGCGGTTGGTGAAGTCATGACGTTGCTGATACTTCAACAATTGATAAGCCAAACTTTTAGCATCGGGACGGGATAACCAGGTTTTACCGGCTTCCCGGACAACTTTACCGAAACCACGCAGCGACTTTGTATAGCTCAACCATTCATAAAAATGGCTGCCAGTACGAACTACTTGCGGAAATATTTTTGTAAAAGCTGCTTTCGCTTCCGGTGTTTCACCCATTGATAGCAACACTAAAGCAAATATTGGCGCACTGTTATTGATGGCACGTCCATCGCTAGCGTACAAAATTTCTTCAGCAACGCGATCGCAATTTTCAGCAACAGCTTTTTGAACGGTTGGTACAAAATCTTCAGTTAATTCGCGCTTTCCGGCGTAGTAAGTGCTTTTTGCGGTACCGATAAGCAAACAGCGGCGCAGCATTTGCCATATACCAGCATCAAACATATAGCCGCCGCTGCGTCCCCGAATCATCTCTGCTTCTCTACCGGGGATGGCTTTATTTTGCGGCGTTTTTTTATTTTGATTATTTTGAGTAAAAAATTTATAGTTCATTATTTTAACTCCCAGCCCTTGCGGGCAAAAATGGAAGGTGGTAGGACGGGATTTGCACCCGCGACCTCTCGCGTTGTAGGCGGTAATCTTTATTCGTCGTCCCGTTAGGGCAAGGTTTGAACAAAGACGTTTAAGCGCTCTATCTACTGAGCTACCTACCACATGAGTATTTTAGATTAGTTGGTGTAGGGGGTAGGATTTGAACCTACGAATAATCACTTCCGAAATTAATTTTCAGATAGCTATATTGGCGAATTACGATAACCCTTAATATTCGTCCCTTATCAGGCAAGTTGTTAATTAAGGAAATAAGGTCGCTGCCTTCAACCACTTGGCTACCCCTACTTAAAAAGTTATAACTCATGAATTTAAATTAATTGGAGCAGGGAGCGGGATTTGCACCCGCGTTTCCGGCGTGACAGGCGATAACCCTAAATTCTTCGTCCCCGATGGGGCAAGTTGTGAATAAGGATATTTACGGCGTTCTAGGCTACTAAACTATCCCTGCACGAATATTTTAGATTTTAGATTTCAAATTTTTTGTGTAACGGGACAGGATTTGCACCTGCACAACTATTAGTTACTAAATCCCGATAACCCTAGATTTTTCGTCCTAACTTGGAAGTTGGGTAAGTTGTTAAATCAAGGTTTAAATTAGCGCGTCTACTATTTCCGCCACCCGTTACATATAGAGTTTTGATTTTTGGTACCGGAGGTAGGATTTGTTCACCGAAGGTGTTCCCGTTCATCGAAGATGTTCCCGAAGGGTAGGGTACCTACGACCAACGGCTGGTGGAGGCGATAACCCTAATTCTGCGTCCTCGAAAGGCAAGTATCGAAAAAGGACATTTACGTTGCTCTACCACTGAGCTACTCCGGTATATTTTTATTTTTTTAAACTTTTTAATTCAAGATATTTTACGCAATTAGCAAATAATTTTTTTATTTCTGATTTGCTCCAAGTTAATTTGTTTTAACGAGATTGAAAAAACATAAAGTCAAGTTTCATGAGATGTGTTTTTCGCTCTGTACTATTAATGTAGTATATGTAATATAAAGTGTCAAGGGGTTGAGAAAATAATTTGTAGTGCGAGCATCTTGCTCGCTCGTTACAATTAGCTCGCTAAAGCAACTAGCGAGCTAAAGCAACCAGCGAGCTAAAGCAACCAGCGAGCTAAAACAATTAGCGAGCTAAAACAATTAGCTCGCTAAAGCAACCAGCGAGCTAAAACAATTAGCGAGCGAGACGCTCGCACTACCCTAACCCCTCATAAGTTACGTCCCAAAGTAGTAGTCCACCACATTAAATATGATGGGTTAAAACATTCGTAGTGCGACCATCTTGGTCGCTCGTTACAACCAGCGAGCTAAAGCAACTAGCGAGCTAAAAGCAACCAGCGAGCTAAAAGAACCAGCGAGCGAGACGCTCGCACTACCAGACACCCCTCATAACTTATGTGGTGGAGTACTAGTAGGCTTTTATAAAATCCGGATGTTGGGTTACGGCGCTTCAAAACTCTTCGTCAAACATGAATCTATTCGTGCGCTTTTAACCCAACCTACTGGCTACGAAAATGTTTTACCCATCAAAATTAATATGGTGGAGTAATAGGATTTAATCAAAATCCGGATGTTGGGTTACGGCGCTTCAAAACTCTTCGTCAAACATGAATCTATTCGTGCGCCTTTAACCCAACCTACTGGCTTGATATCGGTATTGAATTGTATCGCTGATTACTTAATTTTCCAGTTTTGCCTAAATGCGATCAACTTAATTTTTTTTGCCTTTAAATTGATAAAAGTTGAGAAATACCAGCGGATAAAAGACTTTCCGCTAAATATTGACGGATTTGCGACTATCAACAAAGTTAATTTTTCCCAAAAATTTTCCTGTAAATTTACAAGCAATACAAATTAATGTCCTAATTTTTGCCAAGATGATAATATTTCCTAAAACAAATCACTTAGCAAATATATAGGCATGAGTGAAAAAACACTAGAAACCTCGGGCAAAGGTTTTTTGCTTCTACTTTTGCCACTTTCGTTTTTAATTATCTTCCTAGTTTCTGCATGGCGGTTCTTGCTGGGAGTGTTTGCTGTAATTATCGGGTTCAATTTGTGGAGAACCTTCCAATGGCAACAGTGGTGCAGTAAGGTTAACCCGATTTTCCAAAAGTTAATCCAGGAAAATCAAGGCAGAATTACCCCTATGGACTTAGCACTGCGGGGTAATTTTCATGGAAGTAAGGCAAAGCGCTATTTAGATACTAAAGCTTCTGAATTTGGCGCGAGTATTGTTGATTCAGATGATGGCAATAAAGTTTATTACTTTATGAGTGCCAACACTTTGGGCAGCATTCTGGACAGTAGCGAACCAGAAATCGATTTTAGTAACGCACCCGTTGCAACTTTAAACAAAGCATTTCTCGAACCGATTCCTGTAATTGAGCGGGAAGAATCTGTTGAATTAGTAGAACCGGAGGAATTACCTGAAGAAACTGTACAACAGCGAGAACACGTAGAGAAACCTTTAGAAAAACAACTGTTTTTAGGTTCTTTGATTCAATCAGAACTTGCGAAACGTTTAGGGGTTTATTCAAGCACGGTTTTCAAGCGTAGAGATGACCCAGAATTTCCGGAATGGACTCGTAATAAAGACCCAGATGGAGTTGCTTGGACTTTTTCTCCGGATACTAAGGAGTTTTTCCCCGTGGAAGACGAAACTTAGTCACAAGTTGGAAACAGTTAATTATCAATTATTTAAGTGTATTCATGTAGCGGTTCTCATTTGAGTAACGGTAAATGTGCCCATTGCTTTTTAAATCATTTGCAAACTGCGATCGCATTCCTTAAAGGCTTTATTCAATTGAGAACCGCTATTTTTTAGAGTATTTTGTGCTTGTGCTTACCCGGATTTATTAATTGTAGGACTTACGCAAAGCTCCACTTTTTAACGGGGTTGGGGGGATCTCAGTGTCTAGAACACTATACTTTCCTTCATCGCTGCGTAAGTCCTGAATTGTATTCCCCAACACCTCATCATTGCAGAAAACTGAATTGCTTTTTTTTGCAAAAAATGTAAAGTTTTGTAAAGAAGCAAGCGGATTTTTGAATTACATCTGACAAGTTATCGAAGCGGAAAATTCAGAATCATTGCAGGAGCGGTTGTGTTACAAAGCCCGATATACCAATCATTTTTCTGTTACATATTAAAATTACGTATATGATACATTCTGAAAATCTAAATCAACAACTAAATCAATTAGCAACAGAAGTTTGTCAGCATCCGAAGGGTAGTTTAAAGTGTCAGCGGTTGTTAAATCAGTTGATTTATCAAATGCAGCAGTCAGGGAAAATTTGGAAAGGTAACGATATTCGGGAGCAATATTATGAAGATGCATTACAGCAAACTTGGTTTTGGTTTTGCAAAAATATTCATAATTATGATGCGTCTCAAGCGAATGTAATTACTTGGTTTAACGTGCATCTTAAGTATAGACTTTTGGATGTTCGTCGAGAAATAGCTGAAGAAGAGAAAACTAAAGCAACTAATTTAAAATATGAAGAATCAAATCCGATAGACCCAATTGATAACTTACCAGCACCAGATAAACCGCAACCAATTTTAGAAGAAACTCTAGAATGGATTGAAACTCAAGGTAGTGAATTACGCCGTCTTCACGTCCGTTCATTCCCGCATATTAACTGTCAGGAATTGCTCAAGTCTAAACTACCTCCTGATGCAAAAACTTGGCGGGAATTAGCCGAAAAGTTTGGTAAACGAGAAAGTACTCTCAATCATTTTTACCACCACAAATGTTTTCCTTGTCTGCTAGCTTTTGGCAGAGCGCAAGGATATATAGATACGTAGCAAAAGTTATTTTTACGGTATTTACTGATGATGTCAACAGAACAACTAATCATTTCTATTCCGATTACTCAATTCGACCGAGATAAGGCACATAAATTCGCTCAAGAACAATCTAACTCGGAAAAAGCAAAGCAAGTTTACGAGAATACTTTGGCTGTATTGGTAACTAATAGTTACTTACAAATGTTAGATGTATCAACTGCGTTACAACAAAGTTATAGCTGGAATGCTGTAGCTCGACTAAGTACTAATATTGCAGACTTAAATTTACCAGATAAAGGACATTTGGAATGTCGTCCAGTTAAGAAAAACGATCGCACTTGTTACGTTCCTCAAGATGTCTGGAATGACCGTATTGGCTATGTTGTAGTGCAGCTTGATGAAGAGTGCAAACAAGGAAACTTATTAGGATTTACGTCGCAAGTTAACAGCACCGCGCTTGAGATTAAACAATTGCAATCTTTAGATAACTTATTAGTAACTTTACATTCTAATCAAACTGTAATTCAATTAAGCCAATGGTTAGAAAATATTATTGATACGGGGTGGCAAAATATTCAAGAAATAGTAGATAGACGAGCAATGAATCCTCTTTTCGTATTTGCAGATATTTCTCCTGAAGTTGCAGATTCCGATAAAATGGAAGATGTAGTTACTCAATTGTATGCAACTCAAAATGAGATAAATAAAGTTGATTCAGATTCAGAAAAGGCTTTAATTCACCTATTAAAAAATACTTGTAACGAAGAAATTCGCTGGAAAGCTGCCGAATTGCTTTGGGAAATTAACCCGCAAAACCCGGCAGGTGGTATACGAAAAGCAATTGATTTGGGTATGTACTTCGGTAAAAATGCTGTAGCTTTGATGGTGGCAATATTGCCCAAACCCGATGAAAGCTTAGCAATCTTAATTAGATTATATCCAGGAGGTAGCAAAACTCTTCCTCCAGGATTGCAACTTAGCGGCTTAGATGCAGATGGAAATTCATTTTTTACAGTGCAATCTAGAAATAAAGATAACTACATTCAGTTTAAATTTACTGCCGAATTAAGCGATCGCTTTAATATTCAAGTCGCTTTAGGTGATGCAAATATTACAGAGAGATTTGTTGTTTAGTTATTTATAAAGTTTATATTAGCTGATTTTTCTCTCACTAAAGTATTGTTATCTTTAACACTAAAATAAACTTATGTTTTTATCTGTAGAGATGCAATTCCCTTGTGTCTCTACATTTTTAATAAGGATAAATAAGTTCGCCACAAATATTATTTAAAATGGAAACATTAGTATATATAATCCATTCTTAAGTATAATAATTGTTATAAATTAGACGAAATTTTAAGAAAAACCATTACTCCCCAACCGTCATGAGCAAGTTTGTTGTATTGAATATTGACGAAGGCAGTTTTGAGCTAGGTTTTCGTGTAAGACTCGGAATTGGTGAAGATGGTCCAACATACTTTAGACAAGAGATTATGTTACCTCCAGCACCTGATATTCCTCGCTTTTATCAAGATTGGCAAGATAAGTACCGCGAGTTAGGTAAAACTAGACAAATCAATATTCCTCCCGCTCAAATCACCAATTGCTCTGTAATTGAAGATGAGAATCAAGCTCGTAATAGATTTGAGAAATATTTGAATGAGTGGTTTAATCAACTTCCCTTCCGAGAGTTACAAGTCAGAATAGAAGAAAAAACGCAGCAAAAGGAAACAATAAGAATAATTATCGATACTAAGAATATTTATTTAAAAAAGCTTCCTTGGCATTTATGGCAATTATTTCACAACCGTCCCCAAGCCGAATTTGCTTTGAGTGCAGAATATGCACCTCCTAGCGAACCTTTAAAACGTCCCGTGAAAATTTTGGCTATTTTCGGGGGTAGTCAAGGATTAGATTTAACTTTAGACCGACAGTTATTAACAAATTTGAAGAATCGGGGAGCGAAAGTTACTTCCTTAGAAAAACCTCAGAAAAAACAGCTTAGTCATAGTTTGTGGGAGCAGCATTGGGATATTTTGTTTTTTGCAGGACATAGTTCTTCTGGGGAAGAATGTAAAACCGGAGAAATTCAAATTAATGATAGTGAGAGTATTTCACTAACTAGGTTAAGAAATGCGTTAAGAACTGCGGTTGACAATGGTTTAAAGTTAGCAATTTTTAATTCTTGCGATGGTTTGGGTTTAGCGGATGAATTAAGTAGTGTAAGAGTTCCGCAAATGATTGTGATGCGGGAACCCGTACCCGATGAAGTAGCACGACAATTTCTACAATACTTTTTAGAAGATTTTTCTCAAGGACATTCTTTATATTTAGCGGTAAGAAATGCACGTCAACGTTTGGAATGGATGGAAGATAAGTTTCCTTGTGCTTCTTGGTTGCCTATAATTTGTCAAAATCCCGCAGCACGTCCTTTAATTTGGGCTAAGTCTTCGATGACAGTTGTAAAAAGATCGGTTTTAGCGGGAATTGCGATCACGTTTATTTTTTTTGGCAATCAAATTTACAAAAAAATTGGAGAAGGTAATCATTTTTATCAGTCGCAACCAACATCAAAAGCTCAAAAAAATATAACCTCTCCGATAAATTTGAGAGACACTCTACAAGATTTAGGCGAAAATTTTAGCTGGGGAGAAAAAATATTAATTAGCTATAACTCCAATCAATGGAAACAAAGAGGTATAGAAGCTTTTTCCCAAAAGAAATACGAACGGTCAATTGAATATTTTGACAAATCTCTTCAACTAAATAAGAATGACCCAGAAACGCTGATTTATCTTAATAATGCTGTCGCGATGATACCTTCAGAAAGCGATAAGCTTCCGGTTCCAACTACAAGTACTCTCAAATCTTGCATTATTCAAAATCCAAAGCCTCTACAAATTGCTGTCATTGCTCCTATTTTTGGTAATACAACAAATCAAATCAATGAAGAAACATTGCGAGGAGTTGCCCAAGCTCAAAATGCAACTAATTTAAGCTGTGGAATTAAAGGTAGGCTGTTACAAGTAATTATTGTTGACGATAGAGATAAGGCTTCTACATCTTCACAAGTAGCAAAAACATTGGTTGACGAGAAAGATATCTTAGCTGTAGTTGGTCATTATTCGAGCAGAGCAACTATCGAAGCTGGAAAAGTTTATCAAGAAAAACAAATGGTTGTAGTTTCTCCCACCAGTACTGCTGTGAGAAAATCACCGAATAAAGACTATGGAATTAATTTAAATAAATATGTTTTCCGCACACCAACAAATGACGCGATTGCAATTAAAGATTTAGTTAATTATATGCTTAGAATACTAGGCAAAACAGAAGCAGCTATTGCCTATGATTCTAGTGGTTCGTACAGCAAAACTTATCGCGAAGAATTGAAAAAGCAACTGCAATCAATCGAAAATGGTAGATTGATTAATCTTACAGAGTGCGACCTTTACAATAATCCCAATCTCGAAAATTGCGTGAAAAAAGCTAATGCAGCAGTAAGTGTATTAGTACTTGTCCCTGAAACAGGTGTAACTTTTAATAAGGCTTTGGACATTTTAGATAGCAATAATGGTTCAAATCTGACGCTCTTTGGCGGAGATTCTTTGTATAGCAAAGCAGTAGAAAATAAAGGTGGGAAAGTAAGAAATCTGATAATTCCAATTCCTTGGTTTCAGAATGAAGTGAATAAAAGCCCATTTGAAGCCGATGCTCAAGAACTTTGGAATGCTCAAGTAAACTGGCGTACTGCAATGTCATATGATGCGACTATGGTGATTACTGAAGGTCTGCGACGCATGGGGAACGATCCATCTCGCGAAGGACTCCAGCAGATTTTATCCGCAAAAGGTTTCTCGGCAGAAGGTGCAGCAGGAACAGTAGAATTTGAAAATGGCGATCGCCGCATCACAGATGAACGCAAAGTCACACCCGAAAACAAAACTCAAATCGGTGTACTAGTTCAAGTAAAATGCGACACTCAGACATTGCCATCCACCTGTAAATTTGTTCGCGTTCCCCAACAGTAAAACTTAATTATTCGACTACCTTCAACTCTGCTTTCAAATACGGGAATAATAACCTTGTCCCGAAATATACACACATACATATATGTTCAAGGTAGCCGTTGGTCACAGTAATGACCCAGATTCGGATTTTGCTATTGCAGAGGTATTGGAGCAATGTCAAATTACTTTAGCGGGAGATGTTCCTACCGCTGGAATTCTTTTTGCTGCGATTGATTTCGAGCATTCTCTTATTTTGCAGGAAATTAATCGAACTTTCCCTCAAATTGAATTAATTGGCTGTACAACCGATGCGGAGATGTCTTCGGTATTGGAGTTTGAGCAAGATTCTGTAACTTTAATGCTGTTTTGTTCCGATGAAGTCGAAATTCGTGCGGGTATCGGAAGGGGACTTTCCAAAGATGCGGTTACAGCTACAAAACAAGCTGTAGAGCAAGCACAAGCTAAAAGCAACTTGAAATCTTATCAGTTATGTTTGACCACTCCGGAAAGTCTCACAGCGGATGGAGTATTAATCGTGGACGGGTTAAAGCAAGCTTTAGGTGACAATTTTCCGATTTTGGGTGGATTAGCTGGAGACCAGATGAGATTTAGCCAAACCTATCAGTTTTTTAACACCGAAATTTTGAGCGATTCGGTTCCAATTTTACTGTTTTCGGGAAAATTATTGTTTTCTCACGGTGTAGCAAATGGTTGGCATCCTATCGGTAGAAAAGCTGTAGTGACTAAAGCTGATAAAGGTATTCTTTACGAAATAGATCATAAACCTGCTTTAGATTTTTACGATGATTACATAGGTGGGCTTACACCTTCACCTGAATATCCTTTAGCAATTTTAGATCCACAAGCTAATGAATTTTATACACGAGCGCCTCACGATTGCGATCGCAAAATTAAAAGTGTCTATTATTTAGCACAAGTTCCCGAACAAACGGTAGTGCAAATAGCTCAAGCAAGTCGTGAAGATATCTTAGCTGCGGCTAAAACTTCAATTACAAAAGCTTTAGAATCCTATCCTGGAACCGAACCACAAGCTGTTTTATTTTTCTCTTGTGCTGCTCGTCGTCAACTACTAGGTACACGCATTAAGGAAGAATATCAACTAACTAAAACCAGTCTTAGTCAAGCTTTACCCTGTTCTGGATTTTATACTCATGGCGAAATATCACCTTTGAAAATTGGTACGTCTAGCCGATTGCATCATGACACTTTCGTCACTTTACTTTTAGGAGTGAGTTAACTCACAATGGAACCACAAGAATACGAGCAAAGAATTAAAGAATTAGAAAAAACTAATCGGATTTTACAAAAGAAATTAGAACGTTCCGAAGCTAATCGAATTACTTTAGAAGAAAGTAACGATAAAAAAGAATTTTTACTAAAAAAAGTAATTGCTGATTTAGAAGAATCAAAACAAGTTTTAGAACAGCGGAGACAGGATTTAGAACAAGCATTGCAAAACTTACAAGTAATGCAAGTTCAGTTAGTTGAATCTGAAAAAATGTCTGCTTTAGGAATAATGGTTGCTGGTGTTGCTCATGAAATCAACAACCCCATCGGCTTTATTTATGGTAATCTCAATTACGTTGAAGTATATGTTAAAGATTTATTTTATTTATTAGAATGTTATGAAGAATATTGTTTAAATTCCATTCCCGAACTGCAAGCAGAAATAAAAACAGTTGAACTTGATTTTATCAAAGAAGATTTTCCCAAACTAGTTAATTCTATGAAAATTGGTGCCGAACGCATCAAAAAAATTGTTTTATCTTTACGCAACTTTTCCCATCTAGATGAATCAGAAATTAAAGATATTGACATTCACGATGGTTTAGATAGCACTTTGATGCTTTTACAAAGCCAACTCAAAGAAAAATCAGATCGTGCAGAAATTCAAATAGTCACAGAATACGGCAATATTCCTCGCGTGGAATGCTACGCAAGACAATTAAATCAAGTATTTATGAATATTATTATTAATGCTATCGATGCTTTAGAAAAATCATTAAATCCCCAAATTAAAATCAGCACTGAAACTAAAGAAGATTCAATTTTAATTAGAATTGCTGATAATGGAATAGGAATAACTCAAGAAATTAAACAAAAAATATTTAATCCTTTTTTTACTACTAAAGTTGTTGGTAAAGGAACCGGGTTAGGATTATCTACCAGCTATCAAATTATTGTCAACAAACATGGGGGTAAATTGGAATGTAATTCTACCCCAGGTGTTGGTACGGAGTTTGCGATCGCGCTTCCCCAGAAATATAAGGGAAGATGAGGGGACAAGGGGATAAGGAGATTGGGGGATGGGGGGAAATAATTTTTAACGAATC
>NZ_JAYGHM010000074.1:0-25584 GCF_034931125.1 Rivularia sp. UHCC 0363
TGCAATTTATGGAGAATTTATCTGACAGACAAGCGGCAGATGCAGTACGTGGACATATTGACTGGAAGTATATATTGAGCCTCCCTTTAACTGACCCAGGCTTTGACTATTCCATCCTTTCTGAGTTCCGTACTCGATTACTTGCTGGTGGGGCAGAGCAAAAGTTACTAGATATATTACTAACCCGGTTGAGGGAAGCAGAATTCCTCAAAACTCATCGCCGACAGCGTACAGATTCAACCCACGTTTTAGGTGCTATCCGCGTTCTCAATCGATTGGAAACGTTAGGGGAAGGAATGCGTTTAGCCCTAAATAGTTTGGTAGTTGCAGCACCTGACTGGTTAGCAACTTTTATTCAGCCTGATTGGTTTGACCGTTATGGTCGTCGTGTAGAAAACTATCGTTTACCAAAGCTTGACTCTGAACGGGAAGCGTTGGCTAGTACTATTGGTGCGGATGGATTATGGTTGTTAAACGCAATCTACGAACCAACTGTGCCACAGCAGTTACGACAAATACCAGCAGTCGAAACCCTTCGCCAAATATGGGTACAGCAATTTTATGCGCCAGAACCAGATGTCCAAGTAAAATGGCGTACTGTTAAAGATATGCCACCATCTACAATCGCTATTCATTCCCCTCATGATGTCGAAGCGCACTATAGTTCCAAGCGTAGCGTGGATTGGGTCGGTTACAAAGTACACATGACCGAGATTTGCGACGAAGATAGCCCCCGTTTTATTACTAACGTCCACACAACCTTATCTACAATTACTGACGAGCAAGCAGTGGAACCAATCCACTCTTCCCTTGAAGACTTATGTTTACTACCAGACGAGCATCTAGTTGATGCTGGGTATCCCACATCGGAAAATTTAGTAAGTAGTAAAACTCAGTATAATATTGAAATTATTGGTCCGGTGCGTTCAGATCCCAGTTGGCAAACAAAAGCTCAACAAGGATTTGATAGCTCTAACTTTAAAATAGACTGGGATAACGAAAAAGTTACCTGCCCCCAAGGATACCAAAGTACTAAATGGTTACTAGGGCAAGACGCTAGTGGCAACCCTGCTATTCGTGTGAGGTTTAGTGGTGTAACATGCAGAACTTGTCCAGTTCGTTCATTTTGCACTAAGTCCAAAACCGAACCACGAGAGTTGACTTTTCTTCCGCAAGTGCAACATATAGCACTCCAAACTCGGCGACAAACCCAACAAACACCTGAGTGGAAAGCTACTTATAACCAACGTGCAGGCATTGAATCAACACATTCACTTATGTTTACGACGTTCAGGGCTACGTCAATCTCGCTACATCGGTTTAAAGAAAACTCACATGATGCAGGTTTTCATTGCTTGTGCGCTTAATTTAGTACGGTTAGATGCTTGGCTGGGAGAGATACCTCTTGCTCAGACTCGCTCGTCTCGCTTCAAACAATTGCAACTGCAAGGTGCTTGAAAATAAGTCAAAACAATCATACCATGTAATACACGGTTGAAAGTTCCTTAAAAGGTTTTATTCATACCGTGTATTACATGGCAAGCATATTCTATGAAAAAGATGAAAAGAGATATTCAGGGTAAATTTGCAATTAAAAGCTCAGAATATCGTGAAGTGCGTTCTTTACGATTAACAGATGATACCTGGAAGGCATTAGGTATCGCCTCCGAATGCTTGGGAGCAACTAGGGCTGACTATTTAGAGGAAATAGTTAGAAATAATCTTCTCCCGTGTATTACATGGGAGAAGTCAAATATTTCCACCTCTAACGCACAGAGTTTTACCAAACCATTGCCAAGTATTACATGGTATGAGGAGATAGAGAGGCTCCGAGCCGAGGTGCAAAATATTGAATCGTATAATTCTGCACTTAAGGAACGGTCTGCTATCAACTTTGTACATGACATCGTAGATTTTGAGGCAATACGCGATCGCATTTTATTTGAATTGAAATTGGGACGGCAAGCTTCAGGTTACAAAGCTGCACAGAAAGCACTCAATCGATTTATTCGAGAAATAAAACTTATGGTTGACAGTTTCAGTTAATTGGAAGCATAAGAAACGCCAAAGCGGCAATGTTATGGTTCCAACGATATGCTTTTTAATGTGAAGAAATATTTCGCCAACAGTGTCTTCGCTATATTCACCCCTAATTGGAAATATGGTTTTTCTACTTTGGTTTTATGTATGGCGATCGCCCTTCCCCAATTTTCTGGATGGGTTGAGTCCCAACTCCCTCTCTCTTCATACTTATTTTTTGGCGAAGGTATTGTACAAGATGAAATGCTAATGCCTGTTTGGCGACAGCTACGGGATGCTTATCGTACAATACCGAAAAATTTGCCGTTGTCGCTTAGTTTAATTAGCTTTTCTGCTCGCATCGCATTTTTTCTTATCAAACTGCATAAGTTGACTGCACTCTCACCCATATAATTAATGGTGCTTGATGCTCGCATCTGGTACCAACAAATTTTCTATAGCAATAGGAGCGTAAATTATGAGTAAAGGTAATTTTGAGGAATTTCTAGAAGCTTTGGGTGCTTTTGAATCAGGAAAACCATCAGGAGACCCACAACAATACGAAGCAGTAAATGATTTTACAGGTGCAACGGGTAAATACCAATTTACACAGATATTAATGCAAGACCTAGACTATTATCAAAATGATACTAATTTGTCTGATAATGTCTGGGATGGGGAGTTTTTAGGAAAAAATGGCATTACGAGTTTAGAATCATGGAAGAATAATCCAGCCGTCCAGGAAACTGGGATTCGTGAATCTTTTTTTACTAACTATGGTTATGTAAATGCTGTTCTCAATGACAGAAATATTCCTAATCTGGATACAACTTTTTTATCCAACAATCAAGATCCTAAGACAGTTAAGTTTTATAAATTAAACAGCGATCGCACTGACTTTGAACGGGATGCAAATGGAGAACCAGTATTAAATCAAGACCCTAACCTCACACAAGTAAATCTTTCTTTGTCTGGAATTATTGCCGGAGCGCATCTTCGTGGAGGTTTTGGTGTAGGAGAAGTTATCTCGCAGTTAGATCAAAAAAATGTTGTTGACTTTACAGATGTTACGACATTTGATATTGATTACTACAAAAACTTTCTCTACGATGAAATAAACACTTCTATCTTCAAATACATTAATGATTTTGGCGATTACGATGCCCAAAATTCTAATTTTACGCTTCCTGGCTATGGAAATGCTCAAGATTATATACTTTACGGCACGTTGAATCCAAATTCTATCGATGGTGGTAATGGTAATGACCAGATTTATGGTCTTCAAGGAAATGATTCTTTAACTGGTCTTAACGGTAACGACTCGCTTTACGGTGGAGGTGGTAGCGATCAACTGATTGGTGGTGATGGTAAAGATGTACTTGATGGTTGGTACAAGTCTTTTGAAGCCGGTCAAATTGACGAACTAACGGGTGGGAAAGGGCGCGATACTTTTGTCTTGGGAAATGAAACCGATGGAGTGTATTATTTAGGAGATGGAAACGCTGTAATTAAAGATTTCAGATTATTGGAAGGCGATCGGTTGCAGTTGACTGGAAATATAAAAGACTACTCAATATCATTGAGTTCTGCGGATAGGTCATTAGAGCTTAGTTATAAAAACGATTTGATTGCAGAAATTTATTTGGGGGGGATATCTAATATGTCTCAAAATTCATCGCTCAATAACGCTTCTCTAAATAGTACGTCTCAAAATAACGTCTCCGTCATGGATTTAACTTAATTTATCGGATTTTAAAATATGCTATCAAAGCAGACTTACTATTGTTTGTCAGTATTAGGAATGCTTATTCTATGGGGAGTGTTAACTCAGGAAACAAATTTTGCCTTAGCTGATATTGTTCCTGACAATACTCTTCCCATTCCATCCCAGACTGATACCCAAAACAACATCACAACTATTTCTGGTGGAACCCAAGCGGGAACCAATCTATTCCACAGTTTCAAAGATTTTTCCATCCCTACTGGTTCGGAGGCTTTATTCAATAATGCTGTTGATATTCAAAATATTCTGACACGAATCACAGGTAATTCCGTTTCTAATATTGACGGTTTACTTAAAGCTAACGGAACGGCAAACCTATTTTTGATTAATCCTAATGGAATTGTATTTGGATCGAATGCTCAATTAGAAATAGGCGGTTCTTTTTTTGCCACATCTGCCGATAGTATGAGATTTGCGGATGATAGTACCTTTAGTACAAAAAATCCTGATACTAAACCTTTGCTGACAGTCAATCTACCCATGGGTTTACAGTATGGCAATGCTGGAGATATTCAAGTACAAGGTTCTAATCTACAGGTAAATTCTGGAAAAACTTTAGCCCTTGTAGGTGGCAATGTCATAACGGACAAAGGACAGTTAATTGCCCAAAGTGGTCGAATTGAGTTGGGGGGATTGAAGCAAGAGGGAACAATAACCCTTAATACTGAAGGCAGTGGCAATGGTTTTAGTTTGGATTATCCTGGGGGAATACAGCGGGGTGATTTGTCTATTACTAGTACGGTAGCAAGAGTTTCTGGCGATGGAGGTGGTAGTATTTCGGTGAATGCGAGAAACTTAAATCTTGCCAAAGTAGGAGTGCTTGTTGGAGGTTTTGAGGAAGGTTTGGGAGGAGTTGACGCAGTTGCTGGTGATATTAATGTTAATGCTACAGATAATATTACCCTTAGTGAAGGAAGCGTAATTGCTACTGTGGTTAACTCGGAAGCAACGGGTAATGCTGGTAATATTAACGTTCAAGCTGGCTCGTTGAATTTACTTAGTGGTTCGCAGCTATTTAGTAGCACTGCCGGACGGGGAAATGCCGGAAACATAAATGTTAATGTCCGCGATCAAGTAGTCTTTGATTCTGCTGGCAATGCTGCAAGTACCAGTGGGATTATTAGCAGCGTTGATACAACAGGTGTAGGGAACGGAGGTAACGTTACTCTTGATGCACTTTCATTAACTGTCAACAATGGAGCGCAACTGAATCTTCTAACTAATGGAAATGGAAATGCAGGTAAATTAACTGTTAATGCTCACGATACATTCATTATTGATGGTTCAAATGTTGGTGCTAGCGGTATTCTAACTTCAGTAGGTGAAACCGGAATAGGTCAAGGAGGGGACATCGATATTACCACTGGTTCCTTATTGGTGACAAATGGCGCACAACTCAACGCTCTGAGCAAAAATCAAGGTTCGGCAGGAAATGTCAATATTAACGCTCGCGATCGCGTTTTGCTTTCCGGAGAAAATCGGGATAATGGTGCAGCTAGTGCAGTATTTACAACTATCGATGCAACAGGGGAGGGTAGAGGAGGTAAAATCAGTATTTTAACTGATTCGCTCAGTATAACGAAGGGAGCAGGGCTATATACTCTTACAAATGGTAAAGGTTCAGCCGGTGATATTTTTATAGAAGCAGCCAGGGATATTCTAATAGATGGGGTAAATAGTCAAGGGGGAGTCAGTGGAATGTACACCTCGGTGACTCCCACAGCCGTAGGTAATGCAGGTCAAATTAATATATCAACTGGTTCCCTAGCAATCACAAATGGTGCTGCACTGAATACTTTAACTAAAGGGGAAGGTTCTGCTGGAAATGTATTTATCAAGGCTCGCGATACGATTTCTTTCGATGGCATAAATGAAAATGGAGGAGCAAGTGGAATTTTTACCACTGTAGACGAGAACGCCGTAGGTAACGGGGGTGATATAAATATTGAAACAAGGTCTTTATCAGTTACCGGAGGTGCCGGATTATTTACCCTGACTAAAAGCCAAGGGAATGGTGGTAATGTCAACATCAATAGCGATACGGTTTCTTTTGATGGCACAAATCAAAACAGTGGTAGCAGCGGCATATTTAGTTCGGTGGATAGAACCGAAAATAGTGTAGGTATAGGCCAAGGTGGTAATATCACCATCAATACCAATTCCTTTGCACTCTCTAGGGGAGCGGGATTATTTGCTCTAACGAGAGGAGAAGGTGATGCAGGTAATATCACTATTAACGCACGGGAGCAAACTTTTTTGGATGGGGTTAATAGCTTAACTGGAGGTGCTAGTGGCATCTATAGTACTGTAGAACCACAAGCTGTAGGTGATGGTAAGGAGGTGAGGATTATCACTAAAAAACTCTCTGTAACAAACGGTGCTACATTATCTAGTACAAGTGCAGGTAGTGGTGCAGCAGGTAACATCACAATTGATGCAAACTCCATGGGTTTAAATAACGGAACTCTCAGTGCGGATACCGTTGAAGAAGAAGGTAATATAAATTTACGCGGTACAGATTTGATATTGCGTAATGGCAGCAACATCACCACTAATGCCACTGGAGAAAATGTCATTGGTGGCAATATTAATATTGACAATGACGTGCTAGCAGTTTTAGAAAATAGCCGCATTAGCGCTAACTCTATTGATTTCCGTGGCGGTCGAGTGACAATCAATACTCAGGAGATTTTCGGTACTCAACCTTGGTATCCAGAAGCTTTTAGGGGTTACATAACTGCTACGGGAGCAACCCCAGATTTAAGCGGTACGGTACAAATTAATACTCCTGATCTTGACCCCAATAACGGTTTAATTGAACTCCCAGTTAATCTTGTTGATGCTTCTAATCAAATTTCCAATGCTTGCACTCCCGGAAGTCGGGAATTTGAGAATACTTTTGTTTCAACAGGAAGGGGTGGTTTACCGATGAATCCCACCGAACCATTACAAGGAAGTAGTACTTTATCTGAGTGGGTGAAATTAAAACCACAATCGGAAACAGTAAATACAAGAATCAAGCTACAACCAGCAGCATCAACATCAAGTCACAATCAAATTAAGAAATCTTCTCCAATTGTGGAAGCTACTGGTTGGATAGTCGATGGTGATGGGAATATAGAATTTGTCGCACAAGCTAATCAAACCAATTCTAAAAGTCCTTGGCAAACTCCTGCTTCTTGTTCTGTACCTCAATAAAATGCCAATGCCCAAATTTTTGCATCCGAAGCGATTAGCTCAATTTACGATCAAAAACGTAATTTTATTTACCCTTGCTTGTTTATTAACTATTATCCCTAGCACATTCGCCAATCAACCAGATTACCAAACTATCAAAATAAGTGTAACTCAAACACAGCAACTTCTCGAACAAGGAGAAACTCTTTATCAAGCCGGACGTTTTACTGAAACAATAACTGTTCTACAACAAGCTGTCCGCATCTATCAACAAGAAAATAATAACCTCGGACAAGCCGCAGCGCTGACTAATCTCTCCTTAGTTTATCAACAAATTGGTGCGTGGAAAGAAGCCGACGAGGCTGTTGACAGTAGTTTAAAATTACTTAGCTGGAATAATTCAACTCAAAAAATAAATGTCAACCATCCCAAGTCTGATTTAGAGGAGATTCTTGCCCAAACTCTGGATATTAAAGCCAGGTTGCTGCTAACAAAGGGAAAACCCGATCTATCTGTGCAAATATCTCAGCAAGCAGAGCAAATCTGGAAGAAATTAGGCAATAATGCGAAAGTCACCCGCAATCGGATAGATCAAGCCCAAGCTCTACGAGTTTCTGGGTTTTATAGTCGTAGTTTAGATATACTAAATGAAATATCTCAACAGCTACAAACTCAACCTGACTCCCCCATCAAAGTTACAGCTTTGCGTGGGTTCGGAAATACCCAGCAACAGTTAGGCAATTTAGAAGCATCCCAGAGAATTTTACATGATTCCTTAGAAATTGCTCAACGCTTGCAAATCCCTGAAGAAATTGCTTTGACACAATTAAGCTTGGGAAATACTGCTCGGTCATTAGGTAAGATCGAAGATGCAATTAACTATTATCAAAATGCAGCTAAAGTTACATCGAACTCACTCACCTCAATTCAAGCCCAAATTAATCAACTCAGCTTGCTTGTTGAAAAAGGACAAATAACAGCAGCAAAAATATTAATACCTACAATCCAATCTCAATTAGTTAATTTACCTATCAATCAAGGGGGAATTTATGCAAGGATAAATTTTGCTCGCACTTTAACTACAGCTAAAATTGGTAATCAAAAAGAAATTGCCCAAATTTTAGCAACAAGTGTTCAACAAGCTAAAACTATCAGTGACGAACGTGCAGAATCTTATGCTTTAGGTAGTTTAGGAGCAGTTTACGAACAAAATCGTCAGTGGACTCAAGCACGGAATTTGACCCAAAAAGCGATATTTATTGCTCAGAAAAACAACGCATCAGATATAGCTTATCTTTGGGAATGGCAATTGGGACGCTTGCTCAAAGTTGAGGATAATATTGAAGCAGCAGTTGCAGCTTACGATGCATCAATTGAAACCCTTCAATCTCTCCGCACGGATTTGGCAACAGTAAACCGAGAAATACAGTTTAATTTTCGCGATCGCGTTGAACCGATTTATCGACAGTCGGTAGAACTACTTTTGCAACAAAAGGGTGAAGCAAAACCCGATTTAGATAAAGTACGTCGGCGAATTGAAGCTTTACAATTAGCAGAACTGGATAATTATTTTCGAGAAGCTTGCTTAAATAATCAATTTGTGGTGCTTGACGAAGTGGTAGATCGGAATAATCCCGATACTGCTATATTTTATCCAATTATCTTAGATAACCAGCTAGAAGTTATTCTCAAGCTTCCCAATCAAAAAAAACTCATACATAAAACAAATAGAGTTAATAGTGAAAAAGTAGAGCAAATCATTACACAAATGCGGGTTCAGATTACCCAACCCGATGGGAGTCAGCAATTTAAACTAGCTTCCCAGCAACTTTATGAATGGTTAATCAAACCAGTTGAAACCGAACTCCAAAATAGTCAAGTTAAAACCTTAATATTTATTCCCGATGGCTCATTGCGAAATATCCCAATGTCTGCATTGTCCGATGGTCAAGAATATTTAGTTCAAAAATATGCGATCGCCATTAGTCCGGGACTACAGTTATTTGAACCTAAATCTTTAACACGGCAAAAGCTCAACGCTCTTATAGGAGGACTATCAACAATACCCAAAGGTGAAAACTTTGCACCGCTTCCTAATGTCCAGCAAGAACTAGCATCGATTCAGGAATCGGGAATATCAACGGTTACACTATATAACGAAAGATTTAGAAGCAATATTTTAGAAGAAAAAATTAATGCTCAACCTTTCCAAGTCGTTCACTTTGCAACCCACGGACAGTTTAGTTCAAACCCAAACGAGACATTTATCCTAGCATCAGATAAACGTATCAAGGTAGCCGAACTGGATAAATTACTTAAAAGTAGGGGACAAAAACTAACAGAGCCAATTGAACTACTTGTTTTGAGCGCTTGTCAAACAGCAACAGGAGACAACCGTGCTGCATTAGGATTAGCAGGAGTTGCTTTACGTGCAGGTGCGCGGAGTACTTTAGCTTCTCTATGGCAAATTGGCGATGATTCCACTGCTGACTTTATTAATGGATTTTACCATGAGTTAACAACTGGGAAAAAAACCACGGCAGAAGCTTTACGAGAAGCTCAGTTGAAACTGCTCAAAAGTAACGAATACAGTCGTCCGAGGTACTGGGCTGCTTATGTACTAGTTGGTAATTGGCTTTAGAAATTTTAGATTAATTTAATTCCGGTTGAGTGAATTCACTAACGGAGCAGTAGCAATATTATCTAATTGTACGGATTTTAATAAACTTTGCCAATCTTCTCTTACAGATGTATATCCAGAAGTTTGACGTAATTGTGCCAATATATTTAAAGCGTCAAACCAGATACCTGCTTTTGCATAGATGGCTATCTTCTCTCGGGGATCGACTGCTGCTATTAATTGCTCTGTAACGGCAGAATCTAGATTGATTCTTTGAATATCTCCTTCAACATAGACTGGAAGACTTCCTGTTTGTTGCTGACAACTTACTTTAAAATACCAGCGATAGGTTTGACCTACTTCCAGAGGTTTTACTGTATTGGGGAGAGAAACACTAATAACACCAGGTTGTTGAGGAAGCGCGATCGCACTGCGATAAATATCCATTTCGTTACTATCCTGCAAGCTAAATTCAGCACTTAAGTTAGCTAAATTCTGGGTGTACGGAACGTAAAACCAAAGCGTTGGTCGCTCAGCAGTGGTTAGCCCCTCTACAACTCCAATACTTGATTTTTTGTTTTGCTTACTAACAGGAAGTTCTTCTCGAAAGGGAACTAAAGCTGTAAGTGGAGTTGAAACAGCCGGACAGTTATCTCGACTACCCATTCCAGTCCTACGTCCCGATACCGGAGTTAACCGACTGGGTGTTTTTGGTGGTACAAAAACTGGTTTTCTAGAAGTTGGTTGTTTACGGGGAGGTTTTTTGGGTGAAGTAGATCTTGGAGATGATGGTTTTTTAGTTTGAGCTATTACTGCTGATGAATATTGGGTAATGCTGCTTAAAGTCAGAAAGATAATTAAGATTAATTTCATAAGAAAATCTCGAACATTCCAAAATCTGGTAATCTAGAAGCTTGGAATATATAAAAATAATTGAGTTGAACTTATTTTCCCATTATCCGTGAATAGCTGGGAGAAAATTTGGAATACACTTTACCTTTTCTCCTTTTCCAACGGAATTAATTTCAATTATTAATTGCTTATGCGCCCTCGCCAAGACATTACGGAAATGTTCTCAAGCTTTCTAGAGCTAGAAAACGATAGATTCCGCAGATGGTTTGTTGATATCAAACTACGTCGAAGCATCCAAAATTGCTTGGACTGTTCGCCAGAAGTCCCAAAGCAAGAAAACTTTTGGGCATTATATTGGCACAAACACTGGGAATATACTAAGCATAATGGTTTGAATATATCTGAATCTAATCATCTCGCAAAAATGCACCTTTTGGCATATTTACAAGAACCATGCTATCACGTATCGCTAAAAAAGATTACTCAATTAGCAAATAGTCAATATGGTTTAGCAGATTATTTTCAAATGGCAAATACAGAAGTTGAAGTAATCCTTAAAGATTTTGACCCCAGAAAATCTTCTAGCTTAAAAGCCTATTTTATCATGGCAATTAAGAGGCGATTAAGAGATATTTTACGCCAGCGAAAAGAAGCCGACCCTTGCAGTAATTGGGCATTATTACGCAAAATTAGCAAAAAGCTGTATGTGGAAGCTCTTGAGAATGCGGGATTATCGGCAAGCGAGATCGGGCAATATCGTTTAGCCTGGATTTGTTTCAGGAAACTCTACGTCCAAAAACAACTAGGGGCTACAGAGTTGCTACCAACGCCAACTCCTCAATTATGGCAAGGGATTGCCAATCTTTACAATCATTCTCGGCATCAGCTCAATCAGCCGACTCCCGAATGCACCGCACAAATAATGGAAGATTGGTTGAATCGGTCAGTAAAATATGTGCGTAGTTATTTATTTCCATCCGTAAAATCTCTAGATACTTTAATTACTTTCAATCCAGAAAATGATGCGAGTCAAGCAATCGATTTACCAGACCCTTCCTCTGAGTCACTAATCACCGATATGATCGCAAGAGAGGCAATTCAAGATCGACAAAACCAAATATCCCAGATGTTTGGTGTATTATCAAATACTTTACAAACTTTAGATACAAAATCCCAAGAAATACTTCGGCTTTACTACCAAGAGGAACTAACTCAACAGCAGATTATGCAGCAGTTGCAAATTAGTCAACCTACAGTATCTCGTCAACTAGTCAAAGTCAGGGAATCTTTGCTACTCGCATTAGTTAAATGGAGCCAAGATTTGAATATTTCTATAAATCCCAACCAAATTAAAGATATGAGCATTGCTTTGGAAGAATGGTTGAGAAATCAGTTTGGATTCAACATGAATCCGTAATTATCATAAGGTAGTACAAATGAATTGCGACTTGTTTGCAGACCCAAAGGAATGGTTGTTAGAAATAACACCAGAAATTCAATCGCGATCGCGGCAGCAAAGCCAGGATTATAGTAATTCTAGCAGTCGCTGGTGTGCTTACATAAATCAAATCTGTCTTTATGCGTTTTTAAACTGGGTACAAACGCAATATGTTCTGCAAGCAAGTATTTGGTACAGTTCCCCTGATATTCCGGCTTTTTGGGAATTTGTCAACGGTACGGCAATATTATTAAATGAAAGACGGGTTGTTTTGATTCCCAGTGAAGCAATTGACGATGGCGAATTAGAAGTACCTCAAGAATGGGTAGATATTCCTAGTTGGACGGCAGATTTCTATTTAGCAGTGCAAGTCAAACCAGATGGGGAATGGGTAAGATTTTGGAGTTACACAACCCATCAAGAACTTAAAACCGCAGCGATTTATGACCCAGTAGATCGGACTTATTGTCTAGATGCACAACATTTAACAAAAGACCTCAACGCTTTTTGGATGGCTGATCAATTTTGTAGAGCCGAGGAGATAAAAGCTGATATCCCCGCTTTATCAGAATTATCAACTACTCAAGCCGAAAATATGCTGCAACGTTTGGGTCGGAACTCAGCAATATTTACTAGACTTGAAATGCCATTTAGCAGTTGGGGAGCGCTATTAGAAAAGGAGCAGTGGCGTAAAAAATTGTATCAACAGCGACAACAAAGTCAGCCACAATTGTCCCCATCTGTAAATCTCAGCGCTTGGCTCCAAGGTATTTACGAAACTTCTTGGCAAGCAATAGAGAATTTTAACTCAAACAGCAACAGTCTGGCTTTTAACTTTAGAAGTAGCGGTAGTTTAAATGCTGCTAAAATAAAACGAGCTAAGGTAATTGATTTGGGAGTGGAAGCACAGTCTCGAAAATTTTTGCTGTTAGTGACATTGATCTCATCCCCTAACCAAGAAGTTGGGATTCGGGTACAATTGCATCCTCTCGAAGATGAATATTTAACAGGCAATATCATATTAGTTTTGCTTTCAGAATTAGATGAAATCATTCAGGAAGTACGAGCAAAAGTTCAAGATAACTACATACAGTTAAAGCTTTTTGAAGGAGAAGTAGGAGAATGCTTTTATATCCAGGTAATTCTTGATAATTATCAAATAACAGAAAAATTTTTGATTTAACAGTTACGACGTAAGTCCCCCATCTGAATTCTGTACCCAGAATCAGTGGTGGGATATAAGGCGCGAAAGTGGCCACGGGGATACTCCATGCTGTCACATTTCGCGGTTGATAAGGATTGCATCTGATATTGATTTTTTTGCATGGCAAAAACAAATCCGCAGATGTATGACGAGTCAACATTCCTTTATTTCAAGGAGTACTCCCCGTTTCCTGTTCTCTACTCCCTATTGCCTAAATGACTAAGCGAGTAGTCTTCACCTTATTAGGAGGAGATTTAAACCAAGGATTTCCCGTTGTCACAGTCCAACTTTGGCACGACGATCGCTTTTCTAAATTTATAGGAAGCCTAAGTGCAGCGCCAGAATTAAGCAAACTCTATTACAGATGGCAGTTACTTTATGAAGCTGTCCATCAACGTTTGGGTAATCAGCAACGGATTAGAGTACGTCAGCAAGATATTACTAATATTTCTGTAACTGAATTTAATCAAGTTTGTCAACAGCTACAGGTAAATATCAATAGTTGGTTGAGATGTGAGTCATTTCAAAATATTGAACGGCAAATGCGGACTTTGTTGGGTCGAGATGATGAAATTAGAATTATTATTGAAACAAATATAGTTTTACTGCATAAATTACCCTGGCATCTGTGGGATTTTTTCGAGGATTACCCAAAAGCTGAATTAGGTTTGAGCAATCATGAGTATACGTCTCCTCAAGTATTGCGAAAATCTCCCACAGGTCAAGTCAAAATTTTGGCAATTTTAGGTAATAGAATTGGTCTTGATATTGATAAAGACCTTTCCTTATTAAAAGACGTAACGGATGCTCAAACCACATTTCTCGTAGAACCAACGAGGAAAGAAATTGACGAGCATCTATGGAATTATGATTGGGATATTCTCTATTTTGCCGGACATAGCGATAGTCTTGCAGATGGGGAAATTGGAGAAATTTGCATCAACAATACAGAAACTTTAACAATTTCTCAGTTTAAAAATGCACTGAAAACAGCAATTGCCAAGGGTTTAAATATAGCTATTTTTAATTCTTGCGATGGAATTGGTTTAGCACGAAATTTAGCCGATTTGAACATTCCCCAAATGATTGTCATGCGAACTGGGGTACCAGATTTTGTAGCACAGGAGTTTTTGAAAAACTTTCTCATTGCTTTTGCTGGTGCAAAATCAATTTACTTAGCTCTTAGAGAAGCAAGAGAGAGGCTCCAAGGATTAGAAAATCAGTTTCCTTGTGCGAGTTGGTTGCCAGTTATCTACCAAAATCCTACAACTATTCCTACTACCTGGCAAGAATTACGGGACAATTTTAACGATACAAAAATTGTCAGTGAAGCTCCAATGCAGCGTAAAACATTGCGACATGCCGCTTTGCTCACGCTTCGCGTATCGCAATCTAAGTTTTTAACTGCGTTCCTAAGCATCACGATTGTGGCTCTTTCAACCATAGGTCTTAGATATTTAGGAGTTTTTGAGGAAAACGAATTAAAAACTTTTGACCAAATGCTGCGATCGCGACCCAAGGAAGAATTAGACCCAGAGGTTGTCGTTGTTGAAGTGACTGAAAAGGATATTCAATCTCGACAAGAGATGACCCGAGGTCCCAAATCAATTTCCGATCGGACGCTTGTCACATTACTTAATAAATTACAAAGATATCAGCCGCGAGTGATTGGATTAGATATTTACCAAGACCTGATAGACTACCCAAATGAGTCACATTCAACCAGACTTGCAACCGAGCTTAGTCAAAAGAATATTGTTGTTGTCTGCAAAGGTAAAGATAAAGAGTATGACCCCGAAGGTGTAAAACCTCCCGAACAAGTACCTTTAGAACGTCAGGGTTTTACTGATGCGATTGCAGACCCAGATGGTGTTGTCCGTCGTCAAATCTTGATAATGCCACAAGAAACTTCTTCTCCTTGTCAAACACCGAATTCGCTCTCGCTACAATTAGCTGCTGGCTACTTATCTTATCAAGGTATTCCTTTATCAGTTAATGATGATTATGTGCAATTCGGCTTTAAAGTATTTCAACGTTTAAAACCCGGTCGTAGTGGTGGCTATCAACAACAAGTTGATTTAGGCGGAATTCAAATACTTGTCAACTATCGTAATGTAGATTATCGTAGATTTTCCCTTGAAGATGTATTGAGCAATAAAGTTAATCCCGATTTACTCAAAGATAAAGTAGTCCTGATTGGAGTTACAGCTAACACCAAGAGCGATAATTGGTCTACTTCTTATGGTGATAAACCAGGTGTATTTATACAAGCTCAAATGGTCAGCCAAATTCTAAGTGCTGTTTTAGACAAACGTCCAATTCTGTGGGTTTTGCCGAGTTGGGGTGATATCCTCTGGATATGCGGATGGGCTGTAGTTGGAAGCACGATTGTGTGGTATGCTCCTTCGCTCTCAAATAAAGTATGCGTGATATTTGCGACAGTTTTTGTGCTGTATGGAGCTTGCGCGATCGCCCTTTTTGCTCAAGGTTTATGGATGCCATTTATACCCTCTGCTTTTGCGGTAGTAGCGGGTGGGGTTATTGTATTATTTATTCAAAACCGTCCATATTGAAGGGTTTGTATCTATGGAAGGAAATTTTAAATATACGAACTCCTGCCTAAGTACGAGATTGCGCTACTAACAGAATTGTGACAACTTTTATCAACGTCTAAAACATATAAATCAATATTTTATGGTTGTAATAAACGTTTTAAATTATACAATTCAATTGATTAAATTATAGTATTACAGAACATTAATAATTATAATACGAAGATAATCATAATTATTAATTATTAATTATTGCTATTTAATCGCATGATATCTTTTATACTCTCTGCTTGCAAGCGGATCTATGGCATATTTCATATATTTACAATAAGTAATTCATATAAATGATGTTGTCTGTAGAAAGCTAAAATTAGCCATCATCAATCTCAACTAGTGCATAAGTAAAGTAATTATGCACCTATTGTAAAGTAATACAAGTAGCTCAGATCATAAATCCTAAAACTTACAGAAAAAGAGATTTGTAAAGCTAGAATTTTTTAGACATGATGCACTTGTAACCCTTGTGAGAAGCTTTCGAGATTATTAATGTGATGGAAAAACTAGCAAGCAAACGAAACCGGGGTGTAATTCTGACTTTTAAAGGCTGGAACAAGTTAAAATCTGCAATTAAAGCCGAATCGGAAGATGATGAATACAATAGCTTCACTTTGGAAGAACTTAGCTCACGCACTTTCTTGTCTCCGCACACTATTTCCAAGATACAGGGGCGATCGGAAAGTGTAGATAAAAGTTCGCTACAGTCTGCATTTGCTGCTTTTCACTTGGAATTGTGTGAATGTGACTATACCAAACCTCAACGCCAAAAGGACGATTGGTCAGCCAGACGTGCTTCTCTTGACGAGTATGACTGGGGAGAAGCTCCGGATACATCTGTCTTTTACGGTCGCTCGATGGAAATATTGCAATTACAACACTGGCTGTTAGAGGAACAGTGCCGTTTGGTAACATTGTTAGGAATTGGCGGTATTGGGAAAAGTACGTTGGCTGCTAAGTTGGGAATGCAAATCCAAGGTGAATTTGACGTAGTGGTATGGCGAAGCTTGCAAAATGCACCACCTATAGAAGAGAATTTGATCGGCATACTACAATTTTTTCTCCGAGCATTGCGAAAAGATATAGTAATACCCGAAAGTTTTGATGGAAAACTATCTAAGCTGAAGGAATGTTTGAGAAATAACCGCTGTCTATTGATTTTAGACAATATAGAGACAATTTTATGCAGTAAGGGTCAGGTAGGGCAATATCTTCCTGGTTACGAGGGTTATGGTCAGTTAATCAAATTTTTTGCGGAAATTCCTCACCAGAGTTGTCTGCTGCTGACTTCTAGAGAAAAACCAAGAGATATAGTACCTTTAGAAGGAGAGAAAGCAAAAGTTAAATGTTTGTATATGGAGGGATTAAATCTTACTGAAGGACGCAAGCTATTCGATCAAAAAGGACAATTCACTGGTACAGAACAAGAATGGCTTGTACTCATTAAGCATTATGGGGGTAATCCTTTAGCGCTGAAGATGGTAGCAGCGGCAACAAGCAAACTTTTTAACGGTAGAATTGCTTCAGTTTTGGATTATTTAAAACAAGGAGCATTCACTTTTAAAGGGATGCGTGACTTGTTAGAATGCCAGTTCCAACGTTTATCGGTGCAAGAGAAAGAACTCATGTACTGGATAGCAATTAATCGAGAACCAGTATCCATTGCTAATTTAGATGCTGATTTAGTTGGACTTTCTGCTAAGCGTCAGTTACCAGAAACAATTTATACTCTGTTGCAAAGGTCATTGATTGAAAAGAATGGCGAACATTTTTTTCTGCAACCTGTGGTGATGGAATATGCTACGGAGCGATTCGTCGAACAGATATATCAAGAACTTGGCGAATCTAACCTATCTCACCTAGACATACCTTATATCCAAACCTATAGCTTAATTAAGGCAACAGCGAAAGACTATATCCGAGATGCACAAAAGCAACTAATTGTCCAACCTCTAATGGAGCAATTGTTAACTAGTTTGGGCAGTAAAAAAAAGCTTGAGTTTTTGTTGCAGAATCTATTACAGCAACAAAGGCATCAAGGCGCAATCGTATCAGGTTATGCGGCAGGCAATGCGATTAATTTACTCGCATATCTAAAAGTAGATTTACGAGGGTATGACTTTTCAAATTTAACAATTAAGCAAGCCCACTTACAGAATGTAAATTTAGCTAGGACTAATTTTCAAGGTAGCGCTTTTGATAAATCTGTATTTGCGAAAACCTTTAGTAGCGTTTTTGAACTAGCATTGAGTCGAGATGGAAAACTTTTGGCTACATCTCATGCGGATCGGAAAATTCGCGTCTGGCAACTTACAGATGGAAAAAATTTACTGACATTAAAGGTACATGAGGGTTGGGCTTGGGCATTAGCTTTTAGTCCAGATGGAAAAACTCTAGCAACCGGGGGTCATGATAATTTAGTTAAATTGTGGGATGTGCAAACGGGTAAGTGTCTGCAAACATTTGATAAACATACGGCTCCGATTTGGTCTGTTAGTTTTAGTCCGGATGGTCAAACTTTAGTTAGTGGTAGTAGCGATACTTCAATTCGATTGTGGGATGTTCATAGCGGTGAGTGCTTAAAAGTATTCCAAGGTCACACTAAATGGGTTATGTTAGTTTACTTTAGTGCGGATGGTTCAACATTAGTCAGTGGTAGCCAAGATGCGGAGGTTTGTTTATGGAATATCGCCACAGATACTTGTATTAAAACGATACCAGATAACCAAGGTATGGTATTTGCGGCTCAGTTGATTCTGAGGGAAAAAATTCTTTCTGTTATTGGGAGTAATGAGCATACTTTAAGATTATGGGATATCGGGAAAAATCCTTATATTCAGAAATTACACGGTCTTAAAGATGTGATGTTTTCGTCTCGCTTTAGTCCAGATGGACGTATTGTCGCCACAGCTAGTTGCGAGCGCGATATCCGGTTGTGGGATCTAGAGCAAGGAATTTGTATTAAAATTCTTCAAGGTCATACGAGTGAAATTAATGGAATTGCTTTTACTCCAGATGGAAAGACGCTTATTAGTGGCTCTATGGATTCGAGCGTGCGTTTTTGGAATATTAGTAAAGGTGTTTGCGTGAGAGCTTTGTATGGACACACGATAAAAACGCAATCCCTTGGCTTTGTTCCCAATGTGCAAGTATTAGCGACGGGTGGTTGGGACGGTTCGATTCGGCTGTGGGATGTTGAATCTAAATGCTGTAGAAAAATTTTACTGGGTCATACAGATTTGGTGTGGTCAATTGACTTTAGCCCTGATGGGAAGTTATTAGCAAGTGGGAGCGATGACAAGACAATTAAGCTGTGGAATATAGATACAGGTGATTGTATAACGACTTTGCAAGGAGACATCAAAATCAAATCCGTTAGTTTGAGTCCAGATGGAAAAACCTTGGTTAGCGTTGGTGAAGGAAATAATATTGAACTGTGGAATATCCACAAACGTAAACCTATAAAAACTTTAGTTAGTCACACCAATCGGATTTGGACAGCGAGTTTTAGTCCTGTGAGTGCAACTTTTCCTAGTGAAAGTCGATATATTCTAGCTACAGGTGGTTGGGACTATTTGATTAAGTTATGGGATGTTGACAATAATGACTGTATAAAAAAAATATCAGGTCACGCAGACTGCATTATCTCATTAGCTTGGAGTCCAGATGGTAAGATTCTGGCTAGTGGTAGTTTAGATAACTCTATTAGACTATGGGATATGAGTAATTTTACTTGTTTAAAAGTTTTAGAAGGACATACTAGTGGTATATGGTCAGTTAATTTTAGTCCTGATGGTTGCCTTCTGGCATCGGCCAGTGAAGATCAAACAGTGCGGCTATGGGATATGAATGACTTTGCCTGTGTAAAAGTGTTGGATACTCATAGTAATGGAGTCTGTTCTGTTGACTTTAATTCTAACGGTAATCTTCTGGCTAATACCAGTCACGATAATATTATTCAACTTTGGGATACAAAGACTTGGCAGTGCTTTCAAAGTTTGAAAATTGACCGGCTTTATGAAGGCATGAATATTACTGGTGTGAGTGGTTTAACCCAAGCCCAGAAAGAAGTTTTGTTGGGTTTGGGGGCTATTGACCGAAAATAAAAAGACAATTAGTTAATCTGCATTAAGGGTAGAAGTAGAACTAAAAGGCACAACTATAATATTAGGAGTAGGTGGTTTTTCATTAACATTAACACTAATATCAAAAAACTGCTCTTTGGGCGGCTCACCAGATTTATCAGTTACCCTGATTCCAATTTTACTAAGATTTTTAGCAACAATAATTTCCCGCTTTCCTGATAGGGGAAGTGGAATCCCATTAGGAATTTTTTCAATTTTAACATCTTTTTCATCACCTTTGACCTCCCACTCAAACGTAACATTTTCTCCCTCATTCAAAGTGTAATTTGTTTTTTCTGTTATATTACGACCATTCAGCTTCAAAGATTTAATCTGAGATGGTTGAGCTACGACTTCAATTTTTGATGATTTTTGAACACTTGGGTTATCTGGATTGCTATTAGAATAAGCTTTCACTTCATAAACAAAAGTTCCGATGTTTCTTGCTATGAATTCATCAAATGTACATTTGCCCTGTCGATCGCATATATTTTGTTTTTCTATTTGTGCTTTGGTAAAAATCTTGCTACCTCCTTGTGATACACCTCGATCGTTTTCAACTACAATTTCTATTTTTTCAAGATTCTGTGGATTTTTAATTGACCAATTTAAAGGAATTTTGTCTCCTCTTTTAAAATTACCTTTTATAGTATTTATGTTACCAACTTCAGCAACTATTGGTGGGCTTATTGTGACATTCGTAGTTGCAGCTACAGTATTTTTTCGATCGTCCCAAAATATATTCGTCCGACGATATGAAGCCTCTATTTTAAAGGTATACTCACCTGGATCTCTCTGCCCAGTTTTATAATTTGTGCAAATTACGACTTGACGGTTTTTCTTACAAACAGGTTCTAGATCGTTTTGGTCAGCATCTCGGGGAAAGAATTCCCTAGAAAACAACTTATTTTCAAAATCTTGTTGATTAAGTATTAATGGTTCCTCAGATGGTGGATTTTGTTGTATAAGCCTAAAATCTGCCATTCGATTATAATTATAAATTTTCCAATTTAAAAGTACTTGGTCTTTAGATTCAGCAGATATTTTGAAATTTGTAGGTTCAAACTTTTCTATTCTTACAGGATCGGGATATAAATATTTCCAGATCAGAAATCCCAAAAGCGCGACTAATCCAAATCCTGCTAAGATTAAGAGGAAAATTTGCCAAATAGGACGCGATTTCCATTCTAAAACGCCTTGAGGCATTTGGGTAGTAATAGGTAAATCTTGTTTATCTTTAATATCTACTTGAAAGTTAATAGCTAAGGGTCTTCCTATCCAAGGTCTTCTCCACCAAGGTTGCGGTTTTACTGTCAAATCAGCTTCGATACTTTTACTTGGTAATAATTTGATTTCTTTTGGCTCAAGCTGATACTTAAAAAGTTTATCTTCATCTCTATGAATCAAAG
Organism: Rivularia sp. UHCC 0363; assembly: GCF_034931125.1. Classification (NCBI taxonomy): domain Bacteria; kingdom Bacillati; phylum Cyanobacteriota; class Cyanophyceae; order Nostocales; family Rivulariaceae; genus Rivularia; species Rivularia sp. UHCC 0363. Next base: position 21,233 of record NZ_JAYGHM010000074.1, read on the forward strand.
CAAAAGACAGTTCTCTGACCAAATTTCCTTGATTAACCACTGTTAATTGATATTTACCGTCTTTGCGGCTAACTTTACCTAAAATAGTATTTAATTCTGCGCTAATTGTATAATCTATGGGAATGTTAATATAAACCAGATCTAACAAAATCAATTCTGGATTGTTTTCTGAATGTAAACGAATAGTAGGTGAGTAAGTACCTGCAAGGATATTAGATGGTGGATAGAATTCTAATAATATTAGACCTTCTGAAGTAGGATTTAGTTCGAGTGCGCTGACATCAAGTAATCCTGCTCCTTCTACTCCAGTTTCGGGATATGAAATTCTCAAAGAGTTCCGATCTAATTCCGGACAAGTTAAGTGAAAACGATCCACTCGAAAGGAACGATTTTCAACTTTTACTTTCACTTGTAAACGTTCTTCGGGTTTATAAACTAATGTTTTATTAGGGTTAGTAGCTGGTTGAATTGAAAAAATCGGGTCGCTTGCTCGAATTACCGTTTGTTCTTTGAGTAAAACCTTGATTTGTCCGGGAAAGCTGATTGGGGTATCTTGTGGATAATGTTCAAAGGAGTCTACAACAAAAGTATAATCATAAGTTCCCGGAAGTGCATCAATCGGAATTTCTAATTTAAATGTCACTTCATTGCTTATTTCTTCAGGTGCGAGTGTTAAACTCGCTCTTGGAGATTCAGACCAATTACTTATTTTTTGAAATATCTCATCAAAAGTAAAAGATAAATCTATAACGGCGCTTTTGTTGCCTTCATTACGTACTACGACATGGATTTCAACAGTTTCTCCAGGTCTACCATATTGAATTCCAGGTGGATCTATTATTACAAATAATGGGTTTATTTTAGTTTGCATAATACAATTCTCTCTATTTTTTCTAATCAATTTTATGTAGCCTTACCTGATGATCTTGGCTACCACTAATCACAAATCCTTTACCTGTATCTTCATGACTTTTTAAATCAATGCTGTTGATTTGTTCTTTACTTATAGGTTTTATCGTTTTACCTTTTGGAAAATCAGATTTGCTTCTGTCAAGCTCAAAATTGGACTTTAAATACCAAACAAGTACCCGCCCATTGTCTCCACCACTGACTAAATACTTTCTATCCTCACTAAATTTTAAACTATTTATAGGAGTAAATGGTTTCACTTCCCATTTTTCTAAATACTTACAATCTACATCTTGATAATATTTTTGCTCGCTATTGTCAAGGAGTTTGCATTCATCTAAATTCCAAATTGCAATGTACCCTTCGGTATCGGAAGTTGCAAGTATATTCTTATATCTTGAATTACCAGAAGCAGCAAAATCTAACCCCGTAATCCTTGTCTTCTGTCCTGATGCACCACCAATATTTTTATTAGTCAATTTTTGTAATGAAAAATCTGTAAAATCTTCTAGTGAGTTATTAGATAACAATTTATCTACGGGTAATTTAAAAAAAAGCCTGAATCTACCAGCAACAATCAGGTACTTTCCGTCGCGACTTACATCTAAAGCGTATATTTCAAAACTACTTAATCCTAATTTTTTTTCCAGCCTGCTTCGTAAATCTAAAACTTTTGGTTTTTTCTGCCACGACCCATTAGCTTTTTCTCTCGACCATATTCGCAATTTACCACTACCATAGCCAGCAAATAGATGAATTGAATCGGAAGTGGAAGTGAAGGTTAAGTCAAAAACCTTATCGTCAACAGCGTCGAGATCTTGAAATTTTGGTCTATTCTTAGGAGCTAAAGAATTTATGAATTTGATTGTACCGTTATCTAAGCCAACTGCAACAATTTTTTCGTTGGGAGGAACTAATCGTACTACATTAACCCCGGATTTATCCTTAGCAAATAAACCTTTCGTTCTGTGACGTTTGTTGCAAATTTCCTCATACTTCTTAGCTGATTCTAGAGCTATTGTTTTTGGTTCTAATTTCCGGTTATCAATTTTCCACAATCTCAGGGTGCAATCATCCGAACCACTTACAGCTAATTCACCTGAACCATATATTTGAACTGAATTAACAGCGCTCAGATGGTGTGGTATTTCTTTAGGCCACAACAATGCAAGTAATAGTGCTAGTAAGGCGAGCAACAATTGCAACCATAAAGGTATAATCGGCAAAACCTTTAGTTCTAAAGTTTGAGTTGCTGGGTCGGTGCTACCCAAACGTTGGTCGTATAATTCTGGTCTTGCTTCGAGAAGTAAAGTTTTGCCGATGCCAAGCCAAGGAGGTTTTGTGGTAACTCCTAAATCGATTTTGGCTGTTTTTGCGAGTTCCAGGTTAATTGTTTCTGGTTGCTTTTTGAAGATACATTTTCGCGAATCCCGGCCTTGAACTTGCAAGCTAATTTCTTGACTTAGGTTGCTAGCATTTTTGAATAACAACTCATAATTTACGGTTTTAGATTTCCAATCGGGTAGCCGCAACCATGTTTTTCCTTTAGGAAGTGTTTTGCGGTTTTGTGGAGTATTAAACTTGATGAAACCTACGGGCAATACTTCCAAATTACCTTCGCCACTAGCTGGGAAACTATTATGACTTGTGGCTTCAATTTTAAAAGGATAAATATCGCTAGGAGCTTGGGCTACAGATGGAGGTTGACATGGAAAAGCTAGTTCCTTATAAGAGCCTGCATTTATTGATAGTCGTCTTTGCTGGCTGCCAACTAACCAAGAAGGATCTATACCAGCAAAATTTAACGTTATATTTGCTGGTTGTTGTCCCATATTTCGCAATTTAATTTTTATGTCTACAGTATTACCTGGATATACTTGATAATCTCTTACGGGCAATTCTATACTTAATAAATTCGGTTTCTGATCTCGTTCTATTTGCAAACGCAGCGATAACCTACGTTCTTCTCCTAGTTGAGGCGAAAATACTTTGATTATTAAATTAATAGTACCGACAAATCCCGGAATAGGCGTGTCAAAAATAAATACTTGAAAGTGAGTAGTGCTACCATGAGGTTGAGCAGCAGCAATCTCCGGTTCAAGTCTATACCATCGATAGTCGGAATCCCCTTTTTCCCCGGCAGCTTCAATCTCCAACTGAAAATTAGCAAAGCGATCGCTGTCATTATTGACGCTTACTTCAAAAGAGACTGGGGGTTTATTAGGTTTAAAAGTTAAGCTTTTAGTGGAAAGCTTAGCACTTATATTATTTTTCATATTATTTTTAATTAATGAATTTGGTTTACTCAAAGGCATTTACTGAGGCATTGCTGAATTAAAATTTAAATATGAATTTAATTTTTTATATTTAATAGAATGCTCTTTTAATCCCCTAACTGGATCGAAAAAGTATTATTTTGAAGGCAATTATTGCTTTTATCCCCTTGTTCCCTTAAAAAAGGGGTTAAATTCCTCTTAATTTAGCGAGGGATAGGAGGAATTGAAAGTTTTTGAGTTTTAGTTGTAAGTTTTATTTAAATCAGCAATGCCTTTATAAGACCTATTACGCAATTGAATTTTAGTTTAGACTCCTGCAAGTATAATATTTTACTATCCATGATGATATAAATGCCAAGTAGAGCCTTTAAATTATAGTTACCAGGAAACAATACTGGTAGCTAAAAACAACATTAAGAAGGCTCTTGTTAAAAATGCTGTATTAAGGTCAGTTTAAATAGGTGTCATTGCAACCAAAGGGAAGCTATATCACAGGGGGAGCAATTTTGCTATTGCCTCCCTACGGCAATGGCTATAAGGGAGCAACGACATCCGCTAACTTCTCAAGAGTCTTTCATGTTTTTTAAATAGTGGATGACTGCTTGTGCTGTTGGCAAATTATTTGCCAATAATATTTCGCGGATATTACACGTTCGCAACAGTGCTTCTTCGCTTGCTTGCCCGGATTGAGGAACAATCAAGTCTCTCAGAAAAATGACTGCAATAATTTTATCTGAGTTGATCCCTGAATTAATTGCTTGATATCCTCCTGATGTCGCTGGAGGGATATCTTCTGTGATATTTAAACCTGTCTCGCGGCACAAGTAATCTTTATAAGTTTGCCATGTTACTGTTTGACAATACGATAAAAATTCTTCATGCTCGGCAATTAATTCTTTCAGTTGGAATTTTTTTGTTTCATGAGAAATAAGTACTATTCGTTTTTCCTCAAGAATTTTAGCAATCTTAATCGTTGATTCTTCTTCTTGTTCGCTTTCTTCGTCAATTTCTTCTGAATCTTGAGCAACATCAGATGTTGGAATGGAAGCTATTTGAGATACTAATTCTTCTTCCATATCTGGTATTCCAATATCAATATTTTCATTACTTGTAACTTCTATCATTTCGTTTTGTGCTTCAGATTCGGAATCTTCTTGCTCAGTCGAT
>NZ_JAYGHM010000074.1:25894-38857 GCF_034931125.1 Rivularia sp. UHCC 0363
GCAGCGATTTCAGATATATTTTCTTCAGCAGAATTTTCTGCAATTACTTCATCGGGTTGAGTAAAAGTTATTTCTCCAGAGGTATTGACTTCTTCTACTTGATTAACTGATTCAGATAATGGAGTAACAATATCCGAAACCTCTTCACTTAAAGCCTGTTCACTTTGACGACCTTGCCAATTAGAAAACATCGAAGGATTAATGATTTTCACCACCGTCTCCGATTGCTCGGAAACAACAATATCTTCTTGAAGCATCAAAGCAAAATCTCCGATGCGAATCACATCACCGTCCTTTAATATCTGTGAATGATTCTTTTCTACTAACTTTCCATTAATAATTGTGCCATTTCTACTACCAAGGTCGGAGAAATAGTAATTCCCAGAGTGACAAAAAAATTTGCCATGATGACGACTAACATCTTGACTATCAAGAACCACATCGGAATCAGGAGAACGACCAATTATGCACTCTGCCCCTCTTCTAGTTGTTGAGGAAAGGTCGATTTCCTCTAATTCGCTTTGTGTTGGCGAAGTAGAAATTTTTACTTTCATAATAATTTTTGGTTAATTTTATTAATTTCTGTGACCCATCGCTGACGTGTCATGTGGTCGAGATTCAAAATATCATTTGGCGACCAATGAAAATGATAAGCAATAAAAGCTACCTCCTCATGTAAAGTATCTGAGGGGTAGCTCGTTACTCCCCCGCTAACTCTAACTGGGCTTGAAATTCCTTTTCGCAATGAGGACAGCGGGTTGATATACAGGTATTTCCTTGTTGATTAATCCGATTGTAAAACTCTCTGAGATAGGAAATATCTGGTAATAAAAGTCTTTCAAGCTGTTCGGTTGTAACGGAGTTAAGGCTACCTAAGCGAGATATAACCCGCGATAAGATAGCTAAAGTGGTGTAAGCAGGGTTTTCCCTAACTTTACGTTCTTGTTGAATCATAATTTCATCTTTGGCTGTGGCTAAACGCATCAAACCCTTACGCTGTAACCTTTGGTTGTTATCAATTAATCCTTTAGGAAGGATAAACGAAAATTCGGTGCAAAGTGTTTCTTTACGACTCATTTTTCAATTAGTTGCTTCAGTTCTGAACAACTGCCTCTGGAGTATTTTCTGTTTCTTCTGCAACATTTTCACCACCATCCAAACCATTAACTCGTCTGTAAAAATTTTGCAGGTACTCTAAATCTTGACTAAACAGATTTTCTACAATCGAGGGAGTAATTTCCGATACAGCCCCCAAGCATTTAATTACCCGCGCCAAAATAATTATAGTGGCATAAGCTGGATTCATTTTGACACGAGGGTCGCGCAAAGGCGAAATCTCATCAATCGCTGTAGATAATCGCATTACGCCCTTGCGATGGAGATTCCCTTCCGGGTCAAGATACCCTTTAGGTAATGTAAATTCAAACTCTGTGTTAAACATTGTCTGTTATCCAAGCCTTAAATTTGCTAAGTAATAATTGGTTCTTTAAAATTTATTTCACTCCTTATTTTAATTAGCAATTACTAATATTACTTTTACTGATTCAATTTTTATGTCTTGACTCTTTTAAAATCTTCAAAGGCAATTTCCGCTTCTTCAACTTCTACGACTTAACTCTTTTCAACTCTTCAAAGGCAATTTCCACTTCTTCAAGTGCTATACCGCTACTGTAAGCACCAACATCACCAAACCTATAGCTGATTGGCCAAGCACCTGCTAATTCAAATCTTGCTTGTCCTTGTGACATTGAGTTTAAAATATTTAAAGAAACATTTCTCCGCTGCTTTGCCCAATTATCATGACATCCTTGGAACCAATCCCAAAACACAATAGATGAGGACATACATCTGCGTAGGATGATATTACCGTTTTTGGCATTACCAGGTATTTTCCTTGTGACCGACATACCATTTGTGGCTTTACCGAATTTGTTAGAAGTTACTTCGCATATTTCAATCACTTCCTGCGTTCTTTGAAAACCTTGACATTCTAAGAAAACTCCATCTACTTTATCGCAGCAATTATCCAAACTTAGTTCCACAAAGAATTTACAAGATGCGAGAGCTTCAAAATCAGCCATTACCTATTATTCCTTTGGGTAATAAGGGAGGCATCTTTTAGATACCTCCATAACATAATACAAGTAAGTAGGTAAACAAAAATATTTACTGCCATTGTTTACTCTGGTGTAATTAATTATATTTAACTACTTATGAGTGACTACAATTTCTGCGCTTATAGACGACTCCCTCAGCTACGACTCCATTTATATCTTTCGACTTCAAACTGAATTATATCGATTGTAATTGCACCTTCTTTACTATCTGATTCTTGCCTTTTCCGACTTTTAGGTAAGGCTCCTTCAAATTCCAGGGATTTTACTATATCATTCTTATCGTTTAAATAATGTATTACACCGTTTGTTTTGCAGGCTTCACAATCAGTAGGCATTCCGTCAAAGTTCATACCTTGCTCAAACCATTTTTCCATTTCCAGATTATCGCTCATGATGGGCATATGCACTGTGATAGTAGCAGCTTTTTCTGGTGAGGTAGTTACATTAGAACGTACTAGTTGTCGATTTTTTCCCATACCTAGAGGATCGGTGTGTATTTTTGCTTCGCTTGAAGGCTGTTCAACTTTTGAGACAACCATGTTACCCGATATGCCGTCTAACTCAAGCACATACTTACTACTTACTGCAAAATTATTAGATGAAAAAGATTGAACCATTTTAATACTCCTAAATTAATTCAAAATTGAGACGCGTTAAACAGAAAGTCTACTACTCTACCTACCGCAAACTTGGGTTTGATTAGTAGCAAGAAGAAAAAAGTTTTTTCAGTTAGTGAAAACCTATTCTGATTGGGACCAGCCTACCAATACTCTTATAAAGATGAATTCATTCCCAAGAGCGCAACTTCAGTTCTTTAAATTATTACTCTTGCTCGGCCTCGATACCATTCCATTGGCTGATACGAAAGACAACAAATTCTGCCGGTCGTACTGGACAAACTCCAACTTCAATGTAAAGACGACCGAGAATCATTGTTTCTGGTGGATTCAATTCTGCATCGCATTTAACATAAAATGCTTGTTCTGGTGTTGTGCCAAATAAACCACCTTCACGCCAAATTCTTTCCAAGAAATTACTTACAGTTCGTCTGATACGTGCCCATAAGAACTGGTCATTTGGTTCAAAAACTGCCCACTGGGTGCCTAATTCTAAGGATTTTTCGATGTAGCTAATCAGCCTGCGAACGCTAATATAACGCCATTCTGTTTTATCTGGTTCAACAAGAGTCCGCGCACCCCAAATACGAATACCTCGATTGGGAAATTTACGAATACAGTTTATACCAAGAGGGTTTAAAAGTTCTTGCTCGCGGAAGTTGACATCATAATCTAAACCAATGACACCTCTAGGTACTTCATTGGCAGGTGCTTTGTAAACTCCACGATTTTCGTCGGTGCGTCCCCAAACACCCATCATATGACCGCATGGAGGAACAGTAATTGGATTACCGCGATCGCGGGGATTGGCTACTTTAATCCAGGGATAATAAAGTGCAGCGAACATAGAACGGCGACCAAAGCTATTATTTAACCACTCTACGACTTGCTGGGGTTTGGCACAGTTGGAGGGAGAATCGAGAACAACCATACGGTTAGGTGGATTGGGAATATCCCCACTATTAGCACCTTCGCACATGCTGATCATCAATTCCATGATGCCGTGAACTTGGTCTAAGTTCATTAATTGGGCTTCATAAGCACGCATCAGGTCGGGACAAGCCACCATTGTAATTTCATCAATTTCAAACAGTCCCCTTACCCCAGTGCGGTCATCCCGTATACCCTCGAATTCTGTAGAAAATTGATCGGGTGATGTGGGAACTAAAGGTACTGCAATTTCGTACTCTCCATTTCCCGGACGACGTGCTAAAGGTTGACCCCTGCGAGAAACATCTTCAATCGTTACAAACATTGAATTCTGCAATGCTGCGACTGCATAAGTTGCGAATTGGGTGTTTGTATCGGGGTTCATTGTCAGGTTATCGTATTCTTCGAGGGTTTCATTTCCCCGACGAATTTCTACCTTAAAATATTCACCCGTATCTGGAAGAGCCTCCCCTTCAGTACCTTCTGGTAAAGCACGAGGTCCGCTATCACTAATCAAAATAGTGATATTGCCTGCTGCAATTTGTTCTGGACGTATACCAAACCGCATACAAGGACGATTACCTCGACCACCTATTACTAAATTAGTAGGTTCTGGTTCTGAAGGTTTAGGAGCGTTGGATAGCTGGGTTCCAATACTGGAAATCCAGCAGCGTCCACCACCATTCATAAAGAAGCCATATACAGCAAAAGGCAAATAGGCATTAAAATCGGTGAAACCATCCGAATTAGGACGGGCAAAATATTGTAAGTACTGCGTCCAATTAGTGATGAGCATGGGTTTGTATAACTCAGCCCCACCACGTATATCTTCAGTAAAACCAACAAAGCCAGCAATTGCGGTACTGACACCTTCTACCGGACGACTCCCTCGGTCAATTTCTTCGATATAGACACCAGGAGCAGCATAGTCTAGTCTAGCCATTAAATTAACTACCTTGGATGTAAATTAAATCGTTTAGACGGGATCTAGCAAGATTTCTTTCAAATTCAAATCTTGAGTATCCACTAACATATTTACTTGTTGGGGCAAATATCCCTCACTATTGAGCAACAAAACATAATTACCCAATTGGAGATTTTCAAAATAAAATAGCCCTTCTTTATTGGTGCTAGAAGACTTTTGGGTTCCCATCAATTTAATTTCAACTTCTTCAAGCGGCTGATTGGTGATAGTACTTTTGACAACTCCAGCCATTACTACCCTCTTAGTAATAGTTTCAGTAGTTCCATTGCCAAATTGATGTTTGGTTTGAAAAACTCTTTCTAAAACAATGCCTACTGGAGATTTTTGAGGTACAAAAGGAACTGTAAGCATCACATATACAGCCGGACGTAGAGGTATGGTTAGAGAACTCCATAAAGAACCAATTTCTATTGGCTGCTCTGAAGAAACTCTCATATTTAATCCACCATAACCGCGCAATTCTGGAACTAAGAATTCTTCCCGTAGTAAACGATGGCGTAATAAAACAGCTATTGCTTCACTAATCATATGGCATTCTCCTAAAGTTGTCCTATCCCATGCTGTGAGCAACATTGAGACATCAAACCAAATTGGATTCCATCTGACTGAAGTTGTTCGGAAACCTGGTGTAAAACTGCGCTCTACTTGTCTGCAAGAGTACTGCATTTTTTCACTCTCACGAACATCGTAAAGATACAGGTTAAAAGCAGGCCCAGCCGCTTCTTCCTTGCGATTACTAGGGTGGCTAAAGTCAATTTGCTCGGTACTGATGAGGGAGGTTCCTCCAGCTAATATCTGTGCTAGGGTCTGAAGAACGAAAATAAGCATAAATTATGTTCAACTCTTACTAAACCCATATGTACATAGAATAACTCCACCCTTACTCTAATGTTAATTAGACTTTTGTCGAGATTAAAACAACATATCGAAAGAATTCAAATTATTCTTCTCAAATACAATATCGAAAATGCTACTAACAAAAAACTGTTTTCGACTATAAGTTTATTCTCTTAAGTTTAAATACACTTTGTAAACAAAAGTTACGAAAATCTGTTATCTAATGAATAAGCTCGGAATGGTGACACCTATTTATTTATAAGCCTTCCCAAAATTTATTAAGAATGAGAAATATTAACAGTTTCAGTGGAGTTAAGATGTATGAAAATGTCTAACAGCAAAGTAAAGCTAAAATATCCTACTATAGATAGATGAAATAAAATATTTTACAAGTAAAAACAAACCGAACTAGAAAATAGCGATACCTGTTCGCATTGAGAAGCTTAGTGTTATGCGTCTGTTGCCAGTAAAAATTTCTAGTTTTTTCTTAAGTTGACAATTAACTTGCTTAAGTTGCCTTGTGCAATTTAGAAAAATATTGAATCCTAGAATTAGTCACTAAAATAGCCTGGTATTAATATAATTTAATTTTTTTCTATGTCTAAAAATATATCGTGGGATAGATGTTTTTATGAATCATAAGTAATGTGTGACTACCTATAGTTACGGAAAAACTGATTTTTATAAATCCTAGGCTCCACGAGACAATCTCAAAAAAAGTGTGTTCGCAAAAAGTGAGTTGAGTAATGGTTGTAAATATCTCTTTCCAGAAACAGGAAAATCGCAATCTTCCCAGCATAATTAGCATTACAAGATATTGCTATCTACATGGAAAACAATTAACTTATCATGACCCAATATGTTGTGTTCGTATTATATATCACAACATAAGCTTAGAAAAAAATCAGGAGATCGTTGAATTTGCCGAAAATAAACCTGCTTTTTCTAGACAAAATTTAGCATATTTGAGGTCGGAATCTTGGATGAATGATTTTCCTCATTTGTTTGAGGTGAAAGGGTATCAGCTTGCAGAACTACCAAACTATTATTGTTATGTTTGCGTAATAGGTTATAAAAATAACAAGCCGGAATATATTCAAGTTATCGCAAAAGAACCACTGGGTCAAAATTTGCGAAACCAGCTTGAATATTCTGCAAAGACACTTAACCAATACCTCGAAATTTACTCAGAAAACTTTTATCAAAAATCAAAAATTAAACTACTAGAACATATACTCCATAAAGCCGGTCATCAATTACGTCAGTCCTTATCATTGATAGGTATTTATGCACATAATTTGCATTTACAATTATCAGATATTCATTATAAAAGACAAGCAAAAATAATCAATGAAAATGTAAACAAATTGGACTCAAGTTTGACTGAAATACTATCCTGCGGTCAAGGAGTAAGATTAAATATAGTTCCTCAAAATTTAAAAGAGATAGTAGCTGAAACTGTTAAGAATTTTCAGCCAATAATTTATCGAAAACATTTAAAAATTCACATTTCCCAAACATCTACGATATTACTACTCGACAAATCACAAATTCAACAAGTATTTGATAATTTAATCGGTAATGCAATTCACTTTAGTCCAGATTTTGGGAATATAGTCATTAGTTGGCAGATTTTTCAACAAGAAATTCTGATTAAAATTTGTGATGATGGACCGGGAATATCTTCAGAGGATATGCAGAAAATCTTCAATCCTTTTTATTCCCGTCGTGATGGAGGCACCGGACTGGGTTTAACAATAGCAAAGAAAATTGTTTTAGACCATAGTGGAAACCTATGGGCAGAGAATGCACCACAAGCGGGTGCCGTATTTTCAATAATATTACCAAGAAAATAGTATTGATACGTAGACTGGATTAAAAATCTGAAAACATAATTGTGAGTAGCAAAATGATTAGTCAGCAAATTTCCCTATTACTAGTAGACGATGACGAGAGTTTTCGCCAAGGTTTGTCTAGTATCTTAGCTTTTTATAAAAATAGTAACTCCCTAAATACAGAAGTTATAGGTGAAGCGAATAGTGTTGAACAAGCTTTGAAATTGACAATTCAAAAATCTCCAAACTTAATTTTACTCGATATGGAGTTAGTTGGTAGTGATGGAATTACAGCTTTATCTTCTCTAAAAGATATTAATTATAGTGGTAAGGTTTTAGTTTTGTCTGGTCATCAAGAAGATGATTATATTTTTCAAGCCATGCAGAAAGGTGCAGCAGGTTATATATTTAAAACTCGTGTAGCTACTCAGTTGTATGAAGCTATTAATACGGTAATGCAATTGCAAATTTATTTACCACCGGAGGTCAATAGTGCCTTTTTTCGTAGATTTCAAGCTGATTCAGACTCTATTGCTCGGAAAAAACATCAGTTACATTTAACGCAAAGAGAACAAGAAGTGTTAGAACTGTTAGCTAAAGGAGATTCTAATGAAGAAATTGCCAAACAATTATATGTAACTGTTGCCACTGTAAAAGCTCATCTCACAAGTATTTTTGAAAAATTTAAAGTTACTAGTCGTACTCAAGCGATTGTCACTGCGATTAAACTAGGAGTTGTTGAAACTTAGTATTCCCCACTCGTTGCTCCGCGATCCCACCGGGTTTAGCTTGGTAGAATACTATTAGCGGCTATAAACAAAATAAAATCTTTCTTATATCCAGGACTTACGCAATTGTCACAAGACTGAGGGAACGGTGCGTGACACATAAACCTTATTATTGCGTTAGAAATCAAGCGAAGTGTCACAGCACCCTACGGTCAAAATATGCCAGTTGCGTAAGTCCTAATATCTAGTAAATTTGCAATATTTAAAATTATATGATGAACATTGAATCTTTTTACAGCGAATATGCTTGCACTTACAACGCACCTTTGAGTTGCAAAAAACCTCTGGAAACAGCCCTACAAATGAGAGGTGCGAAGTTTTGTTTAGAATGTGGATTTCCCTCTACTTTATCTGTTCACACCGAAATCAAAGGACAACGGGGTAGCTATAAGGTAACTGAGTATTTAGGTGTAAGAGGTTTGGGTCGTTTGTATGCGGGAATACAATTAAACAATCGAGAGCCTGTAATTATCAAAGAATATTTGCTACCTCAAAATAGTTTCAATCAAGAGGAAGCTTTAAAGCGCAAAGAAACTTTCAAACGGCTTGCAGGGGTCAATTTAGCTGATGGTAGAGAACAAAATTTTCGCTTAATTCAAACTTGGGAAGCTATTGCTGATGAGAAGGGAGAACGCTGCTATTTGATTACTAAAGATACAACTCCATCTGAAACTTTAGGTCAATACTTGATAAATAGAGGAGGAATGAAAGCACCCAAAGTTCGTGAATTTTTGATTCAAGCTTTACAAACTCTCGTATTTCTTCATACTCAAAAATTAAGCTTTCCATCCGGACAAGTACAGAAGGGTTTAGAACACGGTAATATTAATTTAGATAGTTTATTAATTAAATTACAAAGCAACAAACAATTTTTTACGGTATTCTTTTGTGACCTAGCAAAGTGGGAAAATTTATTCATACCACCAAAAATCCCCCAACCTCCTAAAAATACATACAAACAAGATTTAGAATCCCTAGGATTGATAGCTTTTTATTTATGGTTAGGCAAAACCACACATCCTAATAGTGGCAAAAAAATAGATCCAGCAGAACACGAATTATTGCCAAATACCGACAATGACTTAAAGAAATTTATTTATCGTTTACTGGGATTTGATATTGCTTTTCAAGATGCTGCTAGCGCTAGAGAAGAATTGCTTAATTTATCTGCCTTCAACCCAGAATCTAAAAAACAAAAATCAGGTAAAAAGAAAAAAGGGAAAAAGCGTTTGCCTCTATTCGTTATTCTATTAGGTTTGCTAGCTTTTGCGTTACTTGGTGGAGTAATTGGACATTACATTTTTAAGGGGCTTAACTCTGAAAATGCAAAAGATACTGGTTTGGATAAAAATTTTGATCAGTTTGCGGATGTACCTAATATAGATTCGGGTGATTTTACTTATACATCTGGAAAGAATAGTAATTGGAGATTTCTTCTGGGGAAAGAACCTGTAGACGAAAGAAAGTTAGATGAATTGTTGAAAAAGCCAAAACCAAATGTAGAGGCTATATTTAAGCACGTAACAAATGATAATGATGAAATCAATAGTGAAATAGGAAAAGTGCAAAGAAAAGAAGTAGGCTTTGCTATCACTGGTTTAGTCGATAAAAATAGGATCGGTAATGATATGGATTCCGAAATCGTTGCCCATGATGGTATGGTAGTATTTGTGGCATTCCGTAATGACAATAATAAGCTTCTTATTAATGCATTACAAGGAAAGATTACTCACGAACAACTACGTAAAATTTATACAGGTAAGATAACAAAGTGGCGTGAAATAGTTCCAAATATAAGAGAAGATATACGTATAGAGCCTTATCTTCCTGTAGAAAAAGAAGCAGTGGAGAAATTTAAACAATTAATCTTTAGCAAAAATTCAGACATTAACTTATTTAACGAAAATAAAGAAAAATTCAAAACTGAAAATACACGCGAATTAATCATAAACATGGGGAAACAACTCAATTCTGGAGAAAACGTAGGCGTAATCGGTTTTGGTTTTCTCAGCAAAATTATCGATCAATGCACAGTTTATCCTTTAGCGATAACTGATGAAAACAATCAGCCAATTCAACCTATATTTTCTGAATCGAAAAAAACAGCCATAAAGATTTCAGATGATTTGTGCAAAATGCAGGGTAAATTATATATTGATATGGAGGAATTTCAAAAATATCCTTTGAGGTACGATCTATATGTAGTGTATTCTAAAGATGAGTCCAAAGAAGGTGGTCATAGTTTCGCCAGTCTATTGAATACCAACCAAGGTCAATGTCTACTTAAAAATGTGTTTCTTGTCCCCCTAAGAAATGTAAAAGAGAATGACTGCAAATAGATGTCCAAACCCTGAGTGTGAATATTTTAATCGTGCATTACCCGTTAATGCCAAAGTTTGTCCTTGGTGTTCTACTCCTTTGGGAAATGTAGTACCCCCCGCACCAAACAGCCCCCCCGATTCGCAACCTCAACAACAACAGTCATCTCAGCAACAACGATTCCAACAACAACCATTCCAACAACAGCCACCCCATCAACAGCCATCCCAACAACCAGCCCAACAACAGCCACCCCAACAACCAGCTTCTGATTATTATGTAACCAATTATCAGCAACTTCCTTACATACCACCAGTACCGCAACAGCAGCCTCCAGTAACGAATTTACCAGTTCTAAAGCTGATTCATTCTGCTAACGGTCGCGAATTTACCTTGTGTGCAGAAAGCGGTTCTATTGGTCGTCGGACTCCAAGTATGCCGATTCCACCAGAAATTGACCTAAGTGGTATTCCCCAAGAAGGAATAGTTTCTCGAAGACACGCTCGTATTTTTTGGGATTGGTCGCAAAATACTTATATGATTGTTGATATTAGTAAAAACGGTATCTATCTGAATGGGACTCCTTTAAACTCTGGTGTTTCATATCGTTTATTAAGTGGTGATACATTGCAATTAGGACAAGAAAACCTTGTCATTTTTACAATAGCTATTGGATAGTACTATATTTGATGGCGTACTTATTTACAACCGATTTCATTTGAGTGATCTACAGGATATATCGTTGTAAGGGAGTAGGGAGTAAAAGAATGTACCTCCTGCAACTTGCAAACTGCTGTATCTTCAGGACTTACGCACGGGCTGGGTGTTCTCTTCATTATTCGGCGTGCAAAGTAAGTACCTAGAAAAAATTAATTGTATATGGTCGTTGCGATTACAGCGTCGCTTCGCTGTTTTCCTTTGAGAGATAGCTCCCGCGACGCAACCGCAGTCTTTTGGAATTGTTTCCCTCCGGTTGCTATGACATAAATATTTGTGTCCACCTACTTATTAGACCTTCGGCTACTTTCTATTATTGAACATTAGCTTTAGCCTATATATTATAGTGATGCTAATAGAAAATAGTATGAGTCTATGGATAAGATAAGTAAATTTCTTTGTTGTAGAGCTCTCGAAGACGTTGGTGGTACTGCCGGATATGCAAACATTTCTGCTGTCTCGGATACTAGTCAAATTGCCAAAACAGCAAATAAATATTTGGGAGATTCCCTGTTATTAAGCAAGTTAACTAAGCGAGTTTATGAACTTTTGAAAGAAGATATACGATATCAGCAAGAGAGAGTAAATAATTATGGTTGCAATAGGTGGTAATAATGGCAAATAGTACAAATGGCAATGTCGGTCATGAATTAAATTATGTAACTACCAACCGTTTTTATGTTGAGATTGGCAGCGAGATCGCAGCATCTTTCACTGGGTGTTCTGGATTAGGTGCAAAAATTCAAAAACAGGTGACTCATGAAGGAGGTGTTAACGACCAACAAAGAATACATTTAGGACACGTAGAATTTTCTGATGTAACTCTTAAGCGGGGTCTTACAGACAATCCAGGTTTTTGGAACTGGATAAATGAAACCTTTGGAGAACAGTCATCATCTCGACGCAATGTTAATATTTTGGTTTTCAATCAAGCTGGTGAAACGATGATGAGTTGGACATTGATAGGTGCTGTTCCTGTCGCTTGGAAAGCACCTGAGCTACAAGCGGATGGAAACACTGTTGGAATTGAGGAATTGACTTTGGCTTATGAAGGCTTAGAGGTAGGAAAAGAAAAAGGAGGTGGTAATATTAGCACGCGAACGAAGTCAGGGTATTTTGAGTCAAAATAATTGATTAGGGTAAATTAGTTTGGAGCTTAATATCAGTTTTTAAAACCAATTTTTAAATATGGAAAATATTAAGCCTTTAGCAAATCAAGCTTCTAGATTAGGTATAGCAGCATCATTATGCGAAGCTAATAGATTAACTTTGAGAAAAGAGTCAAATTTTTTATACAGACCAAAAAGATTGACTCAGCATTTTGTTAATAAATTATTATTGGTAAAAACTTCTAAACTCTTTTTACCTCGCAAACATAAAAATTCTTTTAATTCTTTAATCGATTGGGATTTTGGAACTGATAATCATGATTTTCATGATGCTGATAGTTTGCAAACGTCCGATTTATTAACGCATAGAAATGCAAATTATTATACATCTCAACAGAAATATGATATAAAAACTGTTATTTCAGATGCAATTCCAGATATTTTACCAACAATCAATTTTGTAGATAATCCAGTTCATAAAAATCAAAAAAATCAAACAAAATCTCGCAAGAAAACTCAAGCTAAATCTAAACCTAAAGCGAAAAGAACATCCAAAAAATCTAAAGCGATTACACAATCTCTTGAAACAGGGGATTCAGTCTCTCCACAAGTAATAACTCCCCAAACTCCACAAGTAACAACTTCTCAAACATCTCCAGTTGTAGAAAACTTTGAACAGATAATAACTCCTCAAAATCAAGAATTTAAT